>NZ_JBKFSQ010000046.1:0-30173 GCF_046569525.1 Salmonella sp. 741265055_HSA
CACTTTGTCGGATACATCAGATTATGACCAGACGGTTCGCGCTGTACGCTTACCATTCTGGAAGCCAGCATCAGTGACGATAAGTACTCTGGACTTCGGGTTTACCGCTTCGGCAAGCGCATCAAGAAACGCTTTTTGGATCTTTGCGTTCTGCTGTTTTTCTGAGGGAACGATCCAGCTCAATAACGGGAGCGAACGCCCGTCGCAAATCAGGCTGGCACGGAGTACGTGATACTCCTGAGACGGGTAGCCACTCCAGTCAACAGCAATGACGCACAGGGATAACTGGCGTGTCAGCATCGAAATAATATTATTAAAAATCAAAGGAATATCACGATGAAGTGATTCATTGCCGAGCAGACGATCAACGCGTTTGATTTTATTTTTGACCTGAGCAGTTCCGGGTAAATAACGACCGATACTGGTCAGCGTCAGCGATGCGCCATTAATTAGTGCAACAGTGGCATCCAGCAGGGCATTTTGTCGGTATTTGTGAAACGGAGCTAAGGCATCCTGGAAGAAATTCTGACATACTTGATAAGCAGGCATAGAGGAGATCTCATTGAATTGGTTGCACAATCAGTAGATCACAAAACTCTATGCCTGTCTTTTTTCACCCGCCCATTACTGGGGATTCCTCAGCGCTACTAAGCGGGTTTTTAGTTGTTTTTTCGTTTCCTGATGTATCTATTTATTGAAGATGTAGGCCATTCTTGGAGGTGAAGAATGCCCCATCTCTTTCAGAATAATGTTGGTATATTCGACAATAGGGCCTCTTGGATGATTTTCTTCTTCATCCTGAAGATGGGTCAGCGCATGTGCAACTTCATGAATAAATGAACGTTTTGTGTCAAAACGTTGTGGTCCTTCGTTACTTTCATAATACTCGGGATATGAATCATCATCAGTATCGTCCAGATTGAGACAAATGACTTTCCTGCCTTCTGAAAGCTTGAGGTCTTCCGGAGTCACGGTAGTTTCAAAGGCTTCGCCTGCCCCCAGTAGCCAGCGCTGCTCCACATTATGTAGTTCTTTTTCATATGCGTAATTCATCAGTCTGCGGAATGTTTCGCTTTGGGTGTACGCATTTTGAAGTACGGAGGATAGTTCACCGTAGCATTCGTCATAAGTGTCGTCATCAATTTCTGTATCAGGGTCTATTCCACCCGCGCCTGAGATAAGGTACTCCACCACACACTCTGGCTCCAGACGGAATTCACTGTTTATGGCAAGGCTGTCATGAGCAAGGCGTAGCTGTGAGGGGTTTTGTGCATGTTCGGGAATATCGGGGAAAACAGGTGTATCTGCGGTATTTAATCCATATGTGGATACTCTGCTTTGAGATATTAATCTGTTGGTGACTGGAAGCATAATTTCTTTTTCGCTGATTACTATTATGAATTATTTTGATTAAATCATAATACTGTTTTTGTCTAATATGTCACATACGGATAACACCATAACTCAAAAAAACAACATTTTGGCGTGAGTTTTGATCGTTGTAGTGGCACAGTAAATTTGGCCACCTGGTACAACTGGAAGTCCAGATACGGCGGTATGGAGGCTTCTGATATTAAAAAGATCAAGGCTCTTGAGGATGAGAACCGCCGTCTCAAACAGATGTTTGCCGATCTAAACCTTGAGAACCGGGCGCAGAAAGACGTTATCGAAAAAAGCTTTAAAACCAGCCTTTAAGCGTGAGCTGGTCACTCATCTGATAACGACATTCGGACTCAGTATCCGTCAGGCCTGCCGGAGTCTGAATCTGAGCAGAACGGTTTACCATTACCGCCCGGATACCACGCGTGATGAACCCGTTATTGCCGCCCTGCAGGCAGCGGCTGAACGATACCCACGATACGGTTTTCCGAAGCTTTACCAGGTTCTGCGACGGCAGGGATACCCGTGGAATCACAAAAGGCTCCACCATATTTACTGTCTGCTGAAGCTGAATTTTCGCCGTAAGGGCAAACAACAGTTGCCGGTGCGTAACCCCTCACCACTGGCCACGCCGGAAGCACTGAACCAGAGCTGGTCTGTCGATTTTATGCATGATGCCCAGGTCTGTGGCCGTCGTTTTCGCACGTTCAATGTCGTTGATGACTTTAACCGTGAGGCGTTGTTGATTGAAATCGATCTGAATCTGCCAGCTCCGCGAGTGGTCCGTGTACTCGACAGGATCGCGGCAAACCGTGGCTATCCGGTCATGCTGCGAATGGATAATGGTCCGGAATTTATCTCTCTGACGCTGGCTGAATGGGCAGACAGACATGCAGTAAAACTGGAGTTTATCCAGCCGGGTAAGCCGACGCAGAACGCTTTTATTAAACGTTTTAACCGGACATACCGTACAGAAATACTCGATTTTTATCTGTTCAGAACGCTGAATGAAGTGCGGGAAATCACGGAGAAATGGTTATCAGAATATAACTGTGAACGCCCGCATGAGTCACTGAACAATATGACACCGGAGGAATACCGACAGCACCATTATTTGGCCGGGATCTCAAAAAAAGCATGGGACTAAAATGGGTCTATTTACATGATCTTTGGCCTGGCGGAGTACCCATGCCTTCAGACTGGTTTAAAATCTGCAGAGGTTACTGACTCCAGGTTTAATAGACTAATCGGTAAACATAATCAGCCATGATAAATAGGTCTTTATCATATTTACTATAAATAAGGCCTGGTTTTTCTTGATAAATGATAAAATCCTGGCTGGCTGTTCAGGTCAGGCAGGTTTAGTTAGATGGCTTCACACAGTTTACTCAAGCACAATACTTTTTCCACTCATCAAGCTGCGCTTTCTCATCATCAGCTCCGCTTATTATGTCCTGAAAAAAGTTACCATATAATGAATTTATGCGGAAGACACATCTTCCGCATAAATTATGAGGTTCAGAAGCGATATCCAACACCGATATTAAATCCATTAATTTTTGTCAAGAGCTCACGGCTTCCTTCATATCCCACATCAATAACAAAATTCTTTGTGGGATTCATTTGTACACCGGCTCCCCATGCCAGCGCTTTTTCATTGGCTGACGCTGAGACCGCGTATGGACTACCATCCTCCCAGGTACCGTTTTCCTTATCTCTTGCTTTAAGCATTGCAGCCCCTACCAGTGCATATAAAGAAAAAGAGTCAGTCACTTGATAAGTCGGGCCAACCATTAACGAGCCATATTTTACATTCGACTTATTATGGTAGGTTTCTCCGGTATCCTCATCAGTTCCAGAAGAGCTGTCATTGCCATACATGTAAGTTAAAGAGGTGATAATCCCTACAGGAAAATCCCCCTGATAATGATACTTAACGTTCACTCCACGGATATTCCCACCAGCGTTCATTTTACCTTGTGAGTACCCAGCAGTAAGTGAGTTGGTATCTGCCTGTGCAGTATTTATGGCAAAAATACCTGCAGATAAGATAAGTACTAATGCTTCTTTTTTCATAGCCATTCCTTAAGATTACTCTTGTTAATTATGGTGTTCATGAACACCAGTAGCATCTGTCCAACACAGAAACATAAACATTCTGCTGGTCAGAAAAATCTGCCTGAAAGAGATAGCTTATTGCCTGTTCATTTACATTGCATTTCTTACATTTCAATATAGTTATTAACGCAACCGAAACAAGTGATAAAAATAAAAACAACACAAAGCGAGCCTAAAGCAACATTATAAATCAACTCCATTTTATGCGGACTTGACTTACACAAACCCGCAGCCATTTAAACTCTCTAAAAAATTTCGATTAGAGATGTAAACTCTTAGCATGTAAATTTTATTTATTGACTGAACAATTACATAATTTATGCTCTAAAAATAGAGCAAATACCATTAAGTACAAAATTTTATTCATGTTGTTTTAAAATCATTTACATTCACAATGAATAATCACAGCATAAAATATTAATATTTAATACTGTGATAGCGATATTGGAATTAAACAGAACGATGACAGAACACAGTATATCCTGGCGAATAACCAGCACACCGTTTGTATTGCGCCCAGAGAAATGCAAGGTTCGAGCTTGTCCGTAATTCTGTGTAACTGCCACTGTATTAAAGGTGATCGCTCAGGCACTGAGGAATCCCCAGTAATGGGCGGGTAAAAAAAGACAGACATAGAGTTTTGTGATCTACTGATTTGTGTAACCAATTCAATGAGATCACCTCTATGTTTGCTCGCCAGGTATGTCAAAATTTTTTCTGCGGCGCTTTAGCTCCGTTTCACAAATATCGACAAAATGCTTTGCTGGATGCCACCATCGCACTTATCAATGGCGCATCTCTGACGCTGACCAGTATCGGACGTTATTTACCAGGTACTGCTCAGGTCAAAAATAAAACAAAACGTGTTGATCGTTTGCTCGGTAATGTGTCTCTTCATCACGATATCCCCCTGATTTTCAGAAATATTATTTCCATGCTGACGAACCGACTATCACTGTGCGTCATCGCTGTTGACTGGAGCGGGTATCCCTCTCAGGAGTATCACGTACTCCGTGCCAGCCTGATTTGCGATGGACGTTCGCTACCCTTGCTGAGCTGGATAGCTCCTTCGGAAAAGCAGCAAAACGCAAAGGTACAGCAAGCTTTTCTTAATACTCTTTTCGAGGCGGTAAACCCAAAAGCAAGGGTCATCATCGTCACGGACGCAGGGTTCCAAAATGACTGGTTCCGGCACATAAAATCTCTCGGCTGGGATTTTATCGGACGCATCAGAGGCAATGTCCGGATGCGTTTGGACAGCAAGGGGGAATACTGGTTCCGGCGTCAGGAATTGCAGGCCAGTACTAAACCGGAATATCTGGGGCCGGGAATGCTTGCCCGATCAAAATATACCCGATGCGATGGTCATTTTTATTTGCATAAAAAAGAACCGAAAGGACGGAAAAATAAACGCTCTCGCTGTGGTATAGCCAGACCATCACAGATAAAAGATGCCCGCTCGGCGGCAAAAGAACCGTGGTTAATATTCAGTAGCACAAACAACTTTAAGCCGCGAGAAATCATGAAGTTATACAGTCGCCGAATGCAGATTGAGCAAAACTTCAGGGATGAAAAAAGTGAGCGTTTTGGGTTCGGCCTGCGTGCCAGCTACAGCCGTTCGGCAGGAAGAGTACTGGTACTGAGCCTACTGGCAACACTGAGCACAATAGTGCTCAGACTACTGACAAAGTCCTGGCTGAAAAGCCCGGATTTTGTCAGCAGTCTGAACGGTGCTAAGCACCGTTCTTAATCACCTCGCCAGAACCTACCAGAATATGGTGTTGGTTTATTAGCGCTGATTTATGGGGATCCCTCAACGCTCAGGCGGTCACCTGAGCTCGATAATAAAACGACTCATCGCCAGCCGCCAGTTCTGGATCGGCATACTCCATTTTTTTGACGCCTCCTTGATTGCCAGATAAATAACCTTCCGCACCGAGTCGTCCATCGGGAACACTTTGCGTTTCTTAATCGCGGCACGGATCACGCTGTTCAGCGATTCTATGGCATTCGTGGTGTAGATGGCCTTGCGGGTAGCCGAAGAATGTGTTCAGTTTTTCCCAGTGCGTACGCCAGCTTTTGCTGATTTGCGGATACTTATTATCCCACGCGTCTGCGAACGCATCCAGCGCCATCAGCGCCGCCTCCTCGGACGGGGCCGGGTAAACCGCCTTCAGTCCGCTGGTGACTGTAGCGGGCTTGTCTGAGCATATTTCAATATCTAAGCTGGTGGTGATAACGGCCCCGACAGCACTTCTGCTTCGCCGCTATGGCAGATATCATCGCCCCTTGTCAGGTGCCAGACACCGACAATAAGCTGTCCTAATTCCAGATCGTCAACTATGTCGTTCATATAGTATGTCACCTGAAAACACCGTTATGCTGAATCCAGTAATACCCTTCTTTCATTCACACCTCCGCAAGACTAAGCAAATAGTATAGGGCGAAGCAGAAAATGCCACGGTGCAAGAAACCACAATTTAAATTACAGTCTCAAATTGACCGGAATAAATTTCAGTGAAAACCCACCGCCGTTTCACGAGATCCGCAGCTTATCCGGACGACTGTATAAAGATGCTTACGGGGAAGGGTTTGCTCAGAAACTCCTGGGGCATACTTCCGAGAACACAACAAAATATACCTTGATGAGCGAGACGAAAAGGCATACATGATGCTCTAATTTTTTGTTTTAAAAATGTTAAATCAGATTTTGTTGTGATATAAAGAAAAAAGAGCGAATACAGAAATTCGGACAAATTTCGGACAAGCGTTTTTAATTGTTTGATTTGCAAGGAAAATAAAAAGAGACCGAATACGATTCCTGTATTCGGCCCAGGGAAATGGCTCTTGGGAGAGAGCCGTGCGCTAAAAGTTGGCATTAATGCAGGCTAAATCGCCTTGCCCTTTAAGAATAGATGACGACGCCAGGTTTTCCAGTTTGTGACGAAGGTGATTGAAAAAACCTGGCGTTTTGTCTGTCATCAGAGCTAAAAAAACCGTAAGCCTTTTCGTGAAGGTTTACGGTTTTTATTAAAAATCAGTCAGTTATTAGATGGATCACAAAGCTTTTCCGCACGTTCGATAAACGGCGCCAGACTCATTTTTTCACCGGGCTTCGCCGGGTTATCGATTTGAATGACGGCAATAGGCTGAGCGCGCGTTTTACCCTCCGCTACTTGCTGTTCGGCAATGGCATTCAAGGGATACTGCACCAGCGTACTGGGGTTGATCGCATAAAGCGCCTGGCCAGGCCGACAGGTCAACATGACCTCTTCCCGATTAAACGCCCACTTGTCTTTTCCTACTTCAAAACGACTTACGGTAATCACCTGCGGCGCCGCCAACGCTACGCCCGAAGTGGCCAGCAGAAGCGCCGGAAGGAGTATTTTTTTCATTCGTTATGCCAGTCCATCAGAAAGGTTCGAGGGTTGCAAACAGGCTGACGATCGCCAGAACTATGCCTCCAACTCCCCATTCAATTTGCGTCATCCTGACAAACCATAGGTCAGTCCGGGGATTTTCCTGTCGCATACGTGGTACGAGAACATACCGATTCGTCAGCGCAATTGCTACCATAAGCACGACCAGCGCACATTTTAACAAAAGCAACTGTCCATAGGTGGTCTGCCAGATAGCGGTAAATCCCGTGATAAATAGCGTGTTGCCAATGCCTGTGAGCAATACGCCCGCCACAAAAAAGTGACCATAACGAGAAAAACGCATCATGGCGCTAATGGCATGTTGACGCCAGCGTCCCTGAGCCATGCGCATACAATAAACCACTGGTAACAGCCCGCCAAACCAGGCTGCGGCACAGAGCAAATGCAGAGCATGGTTAATCTGCTGTAATGTTCCCGCTACACCATCGCGCATCGTCGCATGTCCAACGCCTGCCAGCAGGATAAACTGAGCAACGGTTAGAATAAGAAGCCGTCGTTGCATTTTTACCGGCGCAATGACTACCACCGCCAGCGTGACCAGCGCGAGGATAATTTGCCATATCCAGACCGCGCCAAAGCGGGTTTGCAGTACCGCGCCCCACACCGAGACGGAAAAAACATCGGGCCAGCCGCCGCCCATCAGTCCGCCCTGAATCGCCAGCATAAAAGCCGCGCTGATAACGCTCCAGGCGGCGGCATGTCGTTGCAGATGTAAAAATCGACGCGTCATTAAACGACGAATTGGTGCGGGTGCCAGCCAGGCGCCGTAAAGCGCGCAGCCGTAGACCAGCATCAAACTAGCAAAATGAATAAATCGGAGAGTTATCCAGACGAATGTCAGCATCATTTATTTCACGCTGAAGGTGTATTTCCCTTTTGTTTTATGGCCATCCACCGACACAACGTGCCAGCCTACCGTGTAAGCGCCAGATTTTAACGGCTGCTCAAGCGGGATAATCAACTGCGTTTTATCCTGTTCATTTCGCTTTGCCGGGCGCGTTTTGATGAGCTCTTGCTGAGGGCCAGTAATGGTTGCGCCGCTGAATCCTGGCTCAATCCCTTCAGAAAAATTCAGGGTCAGCGCCTGTGGCGAGGCCGTAACGGCAGCATTCGCCGCTGGATACTGATGCGTCAGGTGCGCATGTGCCCAGGCCGCTGGCGTCGCAAATGTCGATGCCAGCAGCAGTAAAGCTAAACGTCGCGATGGTGCAGAAGAAGCCATATTCACTATTCCTTTTTGTTATACCTACGTTACAAAGAATAACCTTCAACAATCAATGAGTCGAGGATCATCATTTCCATCTTGCCATTACCGCGGACTCTTAGTACCTTCTGGCGGCAACAAAAAAGGAGACGCGTATGAAAACGAATCTGGCTCAGCTTGAACAAGCGGAAATGGATAAAGTCAATGTGGACCTGGCGGCAGCCGGGGTGGCATTTAAAGAGCGCTACAATATGCCAGTTGTCGCGGAGGTGGTCGAACGTGAGCAGCCAGAGCATCTACGCGCCTGGTTTCGCGAGCGGCTGATTGCCCATCGTCTGGCTTCCGTATCACTATCCCGACTCCCTTACGAACCCAAAGTTAAATAAAAATTATATAACGTTACACTTCCTTACATGCAGACGACTACATTATAAGGCGATTCTTAACCTATGCTTTTTAGAATGGCTGTAGAGACTATGAAAAGGAAGTCATTATGTCCTCCTGGAAAATTGCTGCTGCGCAGTATGCGCCCCTGAACGCCTCGCCGGCGGAGCATGTCGCCCATCATCTGGAATATATTGAGCTTGCGGCTCGTCAACAGTGCGAACTGCTGGTCTTTCCGTCACTGTCGCTATTAGGCTGCGACGAAAGGAATAAATCGTTGCCCGCCCCGCCTGACGAGGCGCTTTTACAGCCGCTCACTCATGCGGCCGATACCCACCATATGACTATCATTGTGGGTATGCCTGTTGAGCATAACTGCCGCTTCGTAAAAGGCATCGCTATTTTTGCCCCATGGCTAGCGTCGCCGCTCATGTTTCACAAAAGTCATGGCGCCTGTATTGCCAGGCAGCGAAGCGCTATCAACGTGGTGGATGAGCAGCCAGAAGGTGGTGATATAGATCCCTCATTTACGTTATTCACAACCAGTCAATGTCTTAACGAACCTGAACTCCATGCTTCTACCTCACGCTTACAACGTTTTTCGCATAAATATGCGCTGGCCGTACTGATGGCCAATGCCTGTGGCAGTAGCGCGCTGTGGGATGAAAGCGGGCAACTTATTGTTCGTGCCGATTGCGGTTCGCTATTACTGACGGGTCTGCGCACAACGGAGGGTTGGCAAGGCGATATCATTCCATTACGCTAAGGTCTTTCGGTGAGGAATGAATCATGTTGCGGATTATAGACACGGAAACCTGCGGGCTGCAGGGCGGGATCGTAGAGATAGCCTCTGTAGATGTCATTGATGGCAACATTGTCAATCCCATGAGTCACCTGATACGCCCCGATCGCCCTATTACGCCGCAGGCGATGGCGATACACCGTATTACCGAAGCCATGGTCGCCGATAAGCCGTGGATTGAAGATGTCATACCGCTTTATTACGGTAGTGAGTGGTATGTCGCTCACAATGCCAGTTTCGACAGACGCGTATTACCTGAATTGCCGGGTGAGTGGATCTGTACCATGAAGTTGTCGCGACGCCTGTGGCCGGGAATAAAATACAGCAATATGGCGCTCTATAAATCGCGCAAACTAAGCGTACAAACGCCACCGGGGCTGCATCATCACCGGGCGCTTTATGATTGCTATATCACCGCCGCCTTGCTGATTGATATTATGCGAACCACCGGCTGGACCGCGGAAGAGATGGTCAATATCACGGGCCGTCCTGCGCTGTTAACCACTTTCTCGTTCGGTAAATACCGCGGTAAGGCGGTATCTGAAGTCGCAAAACGCGATCCGGGCTATTTACGCTGGCTTTTTAATAACCTTGATAATATGAGCCCGGAACTTCGCCTGACGCTTAAACACTACCTGGAAGATGTTCAGGCTGGCGAGCAACGCAGCAATAGAACACCACAATAACCCGCGACGCTCACAAGCCGTTGCGGGCGCGCGCGTCTATGCGCTATGTAAGGTTCCCTGCGCCAGGCCGATTAAAAAGGCGAACTCCAGCGCGACGCCTTCGTAGGATTTAAACCGCCCCGACTTACCACCGTGCCCGGAGTCCATATCCGTACATAACAGCAGCAGACGTTGGTCCGTTTTTAGCTCGCGTAATTTTGCCACCCACTTCGCCGGTTCCCAGTATTGCACCTGGGAATCGTGCAATCCTGTCGTCACCAGCAGGTGCGGATAGTCCTGCGCTTTGACATTGTCATAAGGACTATAGCTTTTCATATAGTCATAATACTCAATATCCTGCGGGTTCCCCCACTCTTCAAACTCTCCTGTCGTTAGTGGGATCGACTCATCCAGCATCGTGGTTAATACATCAACAAAGGGTACCTGGGCAATAACGCCGTGGAAAAGCTCGGGGCGTTCGTTGATAGCGACGCCCATTAGCATTCCGCCCGCGCTCCCGCCCATCCCATAACACAGCGACGGCGAACCGTAACCCAGTTTTAATAAGGCATCGCAGGCATCAAGATAATCATTAAAAGTATTCCGCTTTTTGAGGAATTTGCCATCTTCATACCACTGCTGCCCCAGCTCACCGCCGCCGCGAACGTGTACGATTGCGTAAACAAAGCCACGATCCAGCAAGCTCAGTCGGCTGCTGCTGAAGTCGGCGTCAATACTGGAACCGTAAGATCCGTAGCCGTAAACCAGAAGCGGATTTTGCCCTTTACGAAAATACTTCTGATGATAAACCAGCGATACCGGCACTTCGACGCCGTCGCGTGCGGTGATCCACAGGTGTTCGCTCTGATAACAGCCAGAATCAAACCCAGGCACTTCCGTCTGTTTAAGTACCCGTCGCTCTCCGGTATCCATATCCAGTTCAAACAAGGTATCTGGCGTCGTCATTGAAGAATAGCCGTAACGCAGCCGGGAGGTCTCAGGTTCGGGATTATAGGCAAGCCACGTCACGTAAGCCGGATCGTCAAAGGCAATGCCTATCACTTCACGGGTTTTACGGTTAATTTGCCGCAGGCTGGTAAGCCCCCGTTGACGCTCTTCGACCACTAACCAGTCGGTAAACAGGGTAAACCCTTCCAGCATAATTTGCTCGCGCGGAGGGATCAGCTCTTCCCAGGCGTTTTCATTGCGCACGCGGGTACGGTACAACCCAAAGTTTTTACCGTTCCGGTTAGAACGCAGGTAAAACTTATGTTGATAGTGATCGAGACTATATTCATGGTCTTTGCGGCGCGGTAAAAATGAAAACGGCTCGGCATCGGCCAGTTCCGCGTCAAGTAACAGCACTTCGCTAGTGGTGGCGCTGGCAAGATGAATCACCACATAATGCTGCGAAGTGGTTTTATGCAGGCTGACATAAAAGGTATCGTCTTTCTCTTCATATACCAGTTCATCTTGCGATGACGGAGTGCCAATCGTGTGCCGCCAAACCTGATAGGGCAGCAGCGTCTTCTTATGCTTACGCACATAGTAAAGGGTCAGGGAATCATTGGCCCAGACAAATTCAGGCGCAACGTTATCCAGCAGTTCCGGATACCAGTTACCGCTTTCGAGGTTACGAAAACGCAACCCATACTGACGACGGGATAAATAATCTTCCGCCAGCGCCATGATGGTATTATCCGGCGTAATGGCAAGTCCGCCGAGCGTATAAAATTCGCTGTGCGCGGCCCGCTGGTTCGCATCGAGCAAGGTTTCCCACACATCCCACTCTTCGCTTAACGCCGATTGTCGTTGATAGATGGCATATTCGCAGCCGGGTTCATAGATATAACGGTAGCGATAGCCGTTTTTCACATACGGAGCGGAAACTTCTCTGGGCGGGATACGATCGATAATTTCTTTTAGAATGCGGTCCTGTAACGCCTGCTGAGAGGACATGACCTTCCGGCCATACTCATTTTCCTGATGCAGGTAATCAAGGACTTCCGGCTGCGAGCGAGTGTCATCTCGCAGCCAGTAATAATTATCAATGCGCGTATCGCCATGTACGGTCATGGCATAGGGAATTCGATTGGCTTTTGGCAACATGTCGTTTTTTCTTTTGCGTTAATATTTGTTATATATCACGCGGCAAACACAGCGGCGTAGCATGGTAGTCCCGGTCGCTCACCTCGGTAAGCGCCTGAGATGTCACTGCTTCGCCGCTATCCTGCAACATGAATGACGTAAACTATCCATCCTATAAGGGTGGCAAAAGACACGCATGATGCAAGCGAAACATGTTACTTAATGGCAGGTTATCAGCCTGGTAGCGCCTGTTTTTGCTGCTGCAAGTCCTGCTCGATACCGTCCCGAACCTCCTGAGGAATTTTTAGTGCGTCTCCTAACGCATTCAGATAGCTACGTTCCATAAAGTGGTCAATATCAATGGCGGCGCAGCTCAGGAAGTAGATTTCCAGGGCTTCTTCTTCATTGCGAACACCCTGTGCCAGACGTTGTGGATCAAGCGGCTGCTCAATAGCTTTCTCGATAAACACACGCCCTTGCTCTTCCACACCTGATTCTCGCAGTTGGTGCTCAATCGCCGCGCGTTCTTTGGCATCAATATGCCCATCGCTTTTTGCAGCAAAAACCAGCGCCAGGATCAGTCGCTCAGTGCGAACATCCAGCGGCGTACTTTGGCTGCCGAATTGCGGCTCCCCCTGATGCGCAGCGCGTACTTTATCTTTGTACTTATTCCACAATACGGAACCCGCCACCGCGCCGCCGCCCACCAGCAAAGCGCCAGTACCGTATTTGGTTAATAATTTGCGCGAAGACTTATTGGCGACCAACAGTCCAGCCAGACCGCCCAGCGCGCCGGGAACCAGCAGTTTATTTAACCCCTGTTCACCGGAAGGCGATGCAGAAGCGCCTTTTTGCCCAAGAAGTGATTGTAATTGGTTCAACCAGTTAGCCATAGTACCCCTCAAATACAGACCAATAATGGTCAAGCGTACCTGAGGGGATGTCAGGAATTGTCTGTTCCGGCAAAAGAAGCGCAAATTACGCTGCTAGCGGGGCTTATATTCCGCCTTGCCGGCTTTGCAATCAACGATGACCTGATAATGAATATCGGCGCTTTTACCGCGAACAGTTAGCGGAACTGTCCATTTATCATTTTGACCCACAACGTCCTGCACATTAACCCACGCGACCGGGTCAGCCTGCCCGACCTTTTTTTGGTCGTCTGCCCACCGCACGATACGATTTTGCTGGTAGTCGCGCTTCACGCTTGCCGCAATCCCGGCGGCATCCAGCCCTTCGCACTGCGGAAACTTAACCGATTTACTCTCGGTGGATGCCGCAAATGCCGATACGCTGGCGGATAACAACAGCAGGCTCAACAACGCTCCTCTTTTATTCATACTTTTCTCCTTAGCACAATGATTCAGGAAAAGCATGGTACAAAACGCCGGGAGCGCAAGTATGGGTTCAGGCGGCTTGCTTTTTCGTTTTACTCGCGGCGTCCTTTTCAACCGCCTGCGGAGAAGGCAACTTACCGGTTTTGAGGATAGTGCTTAACACCTCTTTATGTTCCGCCAGCCACAGCGACAACGCCTCGCGCTGCCCATCTTCCAGCACGACTGGCGACTGCCCAAGCCAGGTATCAAGAAGATCGGCAGTATCGAGCATTTTGTCCCAGGCGTCGGCTTCCTTTTTACTGGTAAATGACATCTTCTCCTCACCCTCGCGAATGACTACGTATTTAACTTCAACCGCCATTTTGCAGCCTCTTATTCACCTGTATTTATATACAGTATATTGCAAGGCGGCAAGAAAAGCAATCTATTCGAAAAGACATACGCAAACGTTTTCGTATATACTGCGCGCAGGTAAATAAGGGGACAGAAATATGACGCTATTAGGCACTGCGCTGCGTCCGGCAGCAACGCGGGTGATGTTATTAGGGGCAGGAGAATTGGGAAAAGAGGTGGCGATTGAATGCCAACGCCTGGGGATCGAGGTTATCGCCGTCGATCGCTATCCTGATGCTCCCGCCATGCATGTGGCTCACCGTTCACACGTCATTAATATGCTGGACGGCGAGGCGCTACGTCATGTGATTACAGAGGAAAAACCGCATTATATCGTGCCGGAAATAGAAGCGATCGCCACCGATACGCTGCGTGAACTGGAGGGCGAAGGACTGAATGTCGTGCCTTGCGCTCGTGCAACGCAGCTCACGATGAACCGCGAAGGGATCCGTCGCCTGGCCGCAGAAGAATTAGGTCTGCCGACATCGACGTATCGCTTTGCCGACAGTGAGGCCAGTTTTCATGATGCGGTAGCCGCAGTGGGTTTTCCTTGCATCGTCAAACCGGTCATGAGCTCTTCCGGCAAAGGCCAGAGCTTTATCCGCTCGGCCGAACAGCTCGCGCAGGCATGGGAGTATGCTCAACAGGGCGGACGCGCTGGCGCGGGTCGCGTGATTGTGGAAGGCGTGGTTAAATTTGATTTTGAAATTACGCTGCTCACCGTTAGCGCCGTCGATGGCGTGCATTTCTGCGCGCCGGTCGGTCATCGTCAGCAAGATGGTGACTATCGCGAATCCTGGCAGCCACAGCAGATGAGCGAACTGGCGCTGAAGCGGGCGCAAGAGATTGCCCGTCATGTGGTACTGGCGTTAGGCGGTCATGGCCTGTTCGGCGTTGAACTCTTCGTCTGTGGCGATGAAGTCATTTTCAGCGAAGTCTCCCCTCGCCCGCACGATACCGGAATGGTCACGTTGATTTCTCAGGATCTCTCTGAGTTTGCGCTGCATGTGCGCGCCTTTCTGGGAATGCCCGTAGGCGCTATTCGCCAGTATGGTCCCGCTGCCTCGGCCGTGATTCTGCCGCAGCTTACCAGTCAAAATGTGACGTTTGATAATGTACACGCGGCGGTAGGGGCCGGAGTGCAGGTACGGCTGTTTGGTAAGCCTGAGATCGACGGCACCCGTCGTCTTGGTGTAGCGTTAGCGACAGGTGAAAACGTTGAAGAAGCGGTGATAAGAGCGAAAAAAGCCGCCAGCCGCGTGACGGTAAAAGGCTAATGCGCCATCGCCTGATGGCGACGTTAGCGCATTTTTATCAGACCTGCCAGATCGCCACTCGTAAGCCCGATAAGCAAGCGCCATCGGGCATTTAACGGCTTACTGCTTCGCGCCTTCTACCGCTTCGCGCGCCAGTTTGGTGATGCGATCGTAATCACCCGCTTCCAGCGCGTCGGCCGGCACCAGCCAGGAACCGCCGATGCACAACACGCTTTTCAGCGCCAGATAGTCACGATAGTTTGCCGGAGAGATGCCGCCGGTTGGGCAGAAACGTACCTGAGAGAACGGACCGGCAATCGCCTGCAACGCTTTAGTGCCGCCATTCGCTTCCGCCGGGAAGAATTTGAACTCTTTCAGACCATAGTCCATGCCCAACATCAGTTCAGAAACGGTGCTAATACCGGGAATCAATGGGATAGTGCCTGCCGTCGCGGCTTTCAGCAGTGGCTCAGTCAGTCCCGGGCTAATCGCAAACTGCGCGCCCGCTTCCGTCACCTCCGCCAACTGCTGCGGATTGAGAACGGTTCCGGCGCCGACAATCGCTTCCGGCACGTCTTTAGCGATAGCGCGAATAGCATCCATCGCGCAGGCCGTACGTAAAGTCACTTCCAGAACGCGAACGCCCCCGGCCACCAGCGCTTTAGCCATCGGCACCGCGTGCTCCAGTTTATTGACTACAATGACCGGGACAACCGGGCCGGTGGTCAGGATTGCTTCTGCACTTGTTTTCCAGTTTTTCATCGGAATTCTTCTCTCGCCTGATTACTAGTGTGTCATCTTAAAAAGTGATACAGGTTGCGCCCTGCTCCGCACCCGACAGCTTTTCGCGCAGCGCGCCAAACAACTCACGCCCCGTTCCGACGCGCGACGCGCTCAGGTCCGGAATATGAGGCTGACGAGCGGCAAGTTCCGCCTCGTCGACCAGCAGAGTTAACTCACCTGTCTGCCCATTCACGCGAATGATGTCGCCATCGCGCACTTTTGCCAGTAAGCCGCCATCGTAGGCTTCCGGCGTTACGTGGATAGCTGAAGGCACTTTACCCGAAGCGCCTGAAAGTCGTCCATCAGTAACTAACGCGATTTTGAAACGGCGGTCCAATAATACACCAAGTGGCGGCATGAGTTTATGTAATTCTGGCATTCCATTCGCTTTTGGTCCCTGATGACGCACGACAACGACACAATCCCGGTCAAGCAGGCCCGCGTCAAACGCAGGCAGCACATCATGCTGACTTTCAAATACCATGGCAGGCGCTTCAACGATCTGGTTTTCAACCGGTACCGCAGACGTCTTCATTACTGCGCGCCCCAGATTACCGCTTAGCACCTTAGTACCGCCGTGAGGAGAGAACGGCTTATCAAAAGAGGCAATGACATCGTTATCCAGTGACCTTTCCGCGCCTTCACGCCAGTCCAGCTCGCCGTTGTTGAGCCAGGGCTCCAGCGTATAGCGTTTCAGGCCGAAGCCTGCGACAGTATTAACGTCTTCGTGCAGCAATCCGGCATTGAGCAGCTCACGCATCAATACCGGTACGCCGCCCGCCGCCTGGAAGTGGTTAATGTCCGCCGGACCGTTCGGGTACAGACGCGCCATCAACGGAACCACTTCCGACAAATCCGAGAAGTCATCCCAGTTGATCAGAATGCCCGCCGCGCGCGCCATTGCAACCAGATGCATGGTGTGGTTGGTGGAACCGCCGGTAGCCAGCAGCGCGACAATGCCGTTCACCACGACTTTTTCGTCGATCATTTTACCGAGCGGCATCCACGTATTGCCGTTGCCGGTAAGACGTGTTACCTGACGTGCGGCAGCGGCAGTCAATGCCTCGCGCAGCGGCGCATCCGGATGCACAAACGAGGAACCCGGCAACTGCATTCCCATAAACTCCACCACCATCTGGTTGGTGTTGGCGGTGCCGTAAAATGTACAGGTGCCCGGCGCATGGTAAGAGGCGGCTTCCGACTCCAGCAGCGCCATTCTGTCTACTTTTCCTTCCGCATATAGCTGACGAATACGGACTTTTTCTTTATTCGGCAGGCCGCTCGCCATCGGGCCTGACGGAACAAAAATCGCGGGTAAATGACCAAAAGAGAGCGCGGCCATCGCCAGCCCCGGAACAATTTTGTCGCATACGCCGAGGAATAACGCGCCGTCAAACATATTGTGAGAAAGGCCTACTGCTGCCGACATCGCTATCACTTCGCGGCTGAGTAATGACAACTCCATGCCATCCTGCCCTTGCGTAACGCCATCGCACATTGCCGGTACGCCGCCTGCGACCTGACCTACCGCATTCACGGAATGCAGGGCCTGACGAATAATCTGCGGATAATGTTCATACGGTTGATGCGCAGAGAGCATGTCATTGTAGGAGGTAATGATGGCGATATTATTGCGCAACATACTTTTCAGCGAGGCTTTGTCCTCTGGCTGACAGGCGGCGAAGCCATGCGCCAGGTTGCCGCAGGCCAGTTGAGATCGGTGGACCGTGGCGGTTTTCGCCTGCTCAATGCGGGCAAGATAGGCTTTTCGGGTCTGCTGCGAGCGTTCGACAATGCGCTGTGTTACGCGTAACAAATTAGGATTCATAGAGGCTCCTGAAATTTATCTGTCCGGCTACCGGGTTTACCATGCGTTTCATCAATGTGGAAAGACAGTGAAATACATGATGTCCGGGGATAATGGGGCAAAATCGTTTCAGGCAGTGTAATAAAAAAAGCCTCGCAGGTGAATCCACACGAGGCTTAAAAGTGCAAAAATGATTCTACAATCTGTGTTAGATCATGTTACCGGTAAAATACCACCTAAGAGTGAGTGGTAAATTTACTCAAACTCATTCCACGAACGACCGTCACGGGTAATCATCGCCACGGACGCTACCGGTCCCCAGGTGCCCGCCTGATACGGCTTCGGCGCGTCGTTGTCCATCGCCCATGCTTCGGTAATGGAGTCCACCCACTTCCAGGCTTCTTCCACTTCGTCACGGCGGACAAACAGCGCCTGAATGCCACGCATCGTTTCCAGCAGCAGGCGCTCATATGCATCCGCCAGGTGCGTCTGATTAAAGGTTTCGGAGTAGCTCAGATCAAGCTTCGTGATCTGCAGATTATGCTTATGATCCAGCCCCGGTACTTTGTTAAGCACCTGAATATCTACGCCTTCATCCGGCTGCAGGCGAATCGTCAATTTGTTCTGCGGCAGGTCTTGCCAGGACTCTTTAAAGAGGTTCAGTTCAGGCGTCTTGAAATAAACCACGACTTCAGAGCACTTGGTTGGCAGACGCTTGCCGGTGCGCAGATAGAATGGCACGCCCGCCCAACGCCAGTTATCGATGTCGACGCGGATCGCGACGAAAGTTTCGGTGTTGCTGCTTTTATTCGCGCCCTCTTCTTCCAGATAGCCCGGCACCTTTTGCCCCTGCGCAAAGCCCGCGGTGTATTGACCACGAACCGTTTTTTCACGCACGTTGGAGCGATCAATCCGGCGCAGCGATTTCAACACTTTTACTTTTTCATCGCGAATACTGTCGGCGCTCAGGTCAGACGGCGGTGACATGGCAATCATGCAGAGAATTTGCAGCAAGTGGTTCTGGATCATATCGCGCATCTGACCGGCCTGGTCAAAGTATCCCCAGCGCCCTTCAATCCCCACCTCTTCCGCTACGGTAATCTCAACGTGATCGATAGTGCGGTTATCCCAGTTATTAACGAATAACGAGTTGGCAAAACGCAGCGCCAGCAGGTTGAGAACCGTTTCTTTGCCCAGATAGTGGTCGATACGATACACCTGGCACTCTTCAAAGTATTCGCCGACCCGATCGTTAATCTCACGCGAGGTCGCCAGCGAAGTACCCAACGGTTTCTCCATCACGACACGCGCCGGTTTGGCGTTGAGTTTAGCCTCCCCTAACCCTTTGCAAATAGCGCCAAACGTGCTGGGCGGCATCGCAAAATAGTTAATGGTGGTGCGGTTTTTTTGATCCAGCATATCGCCCAGGCGACTGAACGCAGGCGTATCGTTAACGTCAAGATTACAAAAATCCAGACGGCCGCTCAGCGTATCCCACAAGCCTTCATCAATTTTTTCCTTCATGAAGGTTTCCAGCGCCTCACGCACGACGTGGGTATAAGCTTCTTTATCCCAGTCCGCGCGCCCCACCCCAATGATCCGGGTATCCGGATGGATCTGGCCGGCTTTCTCAAGCTGATACAGGGAAGGCAGCAGTTTCCGGCGCGCCAGGTCGCCTTTCGCGCCGAAAATGACCAGGTCACATGCCTGGGCTGTTTGCGTTACCGCCATGTCATTCTCCTCAGTTAATCTCCTGGTACTTTAGCCAGGATATCGTTGTAATTTTATTACACAGCACTGTACTGCTTTTACGAGATTACGGAAACCGTAAACGCCTTTTCATAGGTGAACCGGCGTTTGATTGGCAATATAATCGGCAAAACGCCTAATAAAATTGTCGCTTTTCCACACAAGCTGGAACTTAAAATCCGACGTCGGTCATGTAATGAAAAAAAACGACACCTTTTTTAGCCATTTTGCCCCCTTTGACAGCCGCCAGGAGTAATATCTAACAAAACGCGCTCGGTTTCGCGCATCATTGAAATCGCTAATACCCATGAGCCTTGCTAATCATGAATATGCTGGAAAAAGTCCAGTCTCAACTGGAACATTTAAGCAAATCTGAACGAAAAGTCGCCGATGTTATTCTGGCCGCCCCAGGCAGATCGATTCACTTAAGCATTGCCATGCTGGCCCAGGAAGCTAACGTTAGCGAGCCAACGGTGAACCGTTTCTGTCGCAGCATGAATACCCGCGGCTTTCCTGATTTTAAACTGCATCTGGCGCAAAGTCTGGCAAATGGCACCCCCTATGTTAATCGCAATGTGGATGAAGATGACAGCGTTGAGGCCTATACAGGAAAAATCTTCGAGTCCGCTATGGCTAGTCTCGACCATGTTCGCCAGTCGCTGGATAAATCGGCCGTCAACCGCGCCGTCGATTTACTGACCCAGGCAAAAAAAATCGCCTTTTTTGGTCTTGGTTCCTCCGCCGCGGTCGCGCATGACGCCATGAATAAGTTTTTTCGCTTCAATGTACCGGTGATTTACTCCGACGATGTCGTGCTGCAACGGATGAGTTGTATGAATTGTAGCGATGATGACGTCGTCGTGCTCATTTCGCATACTGGCAGAACCAAGAGCCTGGTGGAACTGGCGCAGTTGGCGCGGGAAAACGATGCGATGGTGATCGCCCTGACCTCCGCTGGAACGCCGCTGGCGCGCGAAGCCACGCTGGCCATTACCCTCGACGTACCGGAAGATACAGACATTTATATGCCCATGGTCTCTCGACTTGCTCAGCTGACCGTGATAGATGTGCTGGCAACGGGATTTACTTTGCGTCGCGGGGCGAAATTCAGAGATAACTTGAAGCGTGTCAAGGAAGCGCTCAAGGAATCGCGTTTTGATAAAGAATTACTCATCAGGAGTGATGACCGCTAAAAGCAATAACAATGTTCTACCCTTTTCGTCATCCGGGGACGTTCATTTTATACCGTTAAGGTTTCAGAACGACCGGATCAATGTTCACGCAACACCAAGTTGTTTTAGTCAACGGAGTATTACATGTCCAGAAGGCTTCGCAGAACCAAAATCGTTACCACGTTAGGCCCGGCAACTGACCGCGATAACAACCTTGAGAAGGTTATCGCCGCGGGCGCAAACGTAGTACGTATGAACTTCTCTCACGGCTCGCCGGAAGATCATAAAATGCGTGCTGATAAAGTCCGTGAGATTGCCGCCAAACTGGGGCGTCATGTGGCTATTTTAGGCGACCTGCAAGGGCCAAAAATTCGCGTTTCCACTTTTAAAGAAGGCAAAGTGTTCCTCAACATCGGGGACAAATTTCTGTTAGACGCTAACCTGGGTAAAGGCGAAGGCGACAAAGAAAAAGTCGGTATTGATTACAAAGGGTTGCCGGCAGACGTCGTTCCTGGCGATATCCTGCTGCTTGACGATGGTCGAGTGCAGTTGAAAGTGCTTGAAGTCCAGGGCATGAAAGTCTTTACCGAGGTCACCGTCGGCGGCCCGCTGTCTAACAATAAAGGCATTAACAAGCTCGGCGGCGGGCTTTCTGCTGAAGCGCTGACCGAAAAAGATAAAGCCGATATTCAAACCGCTGCGCTGATAGGCGTTGACTATCTGGCCGTCTCCTTCCCGCGCTGCGGCGAAGATCTGAACTATGCACGCCGCCTGGCGCGCGACGCCGGCTGCGACGCGAAAATTGTGGCTAAGGTCGAACGCGCCGAAGCGGTATGCGACCAAAACGCCATGGACGATATCATTCTGGCCTCTGACGTTGTGATGGTCGCACGTGGCGATCTGGGCGTTGAAATCGGCGATCCGGAGCTGGTTGGTATCCAGAAGGCGCTGATTCGCCGTGCGCGTCAGCTAAACCGCGCAGTCATCACCGCAACGCAGATGATGGAGTCGATGATCACCAACCCGATGCCGACCCGTGCGGAAGTGATGGACGTGGCGAACGCCGTCCTGGATGGTACGGATGCGGTTATGCTGTCTGCCGAAACCGCAGCCGGTCAGTATCCTTCTGAAACCGTTGCCGCAATGGCGCGCGTCTGCCTGGGCGCAGAAAAAATCCCCAGCATCAATGTGTCTAAACACCGTCTCGACGTGCAGTTCGACAACGTTGAAGAAGCCATTGCCATGTCTGCGATGTATGCGGCAAACCATCTGAAAGGCGTTACCGCGATCATCACCATGACGGAATCCGGTCGTACCGCGCTAATGACTTCCCGTATCAGCTCCGGCCTGCCGATTTTCGCCATGTCGCGCCATGAACGCACGCTGAACCTGACCGCGCTCTACCGCGGAGTAACGCCGGTGCATTTTGATAGCGCGGCTGATGGCGTTGTCGCGGCGCATGAAGCTGTTAATCTGCTGCGCGATAAAGGGTATCTCGTTTCCGGCGACCTGGTGATCGTGACTCAGGGCGATGTCATGAGCACCGTCGGTTCAACCAATACCACGCGTATTTTGACCGTTGAGTAAAACTCCCCCACGCCTGTTCATCAGGTAGTACAGGGTTTGTCAGCATAAAGCCTCTCTTACGAGAGGCTTTATTTATTTGATGGGATAAAGATCTTTACGCTTATACGGCTGAATCTCGCCTGGCTTGCGGGTTTTGAGCAGCTTCAGGATCCAGGTGTACTGTTCCGGATGCGGGCCGACAAAAATTTCGACCTCTTCGTTCATCCGTCTGGCGATAGTGTGGTCGTCAGCCGTGAGCAGATCGTCCATGGGCGGGCGAATCTGGATAGTCAGGCGATGCGTTTTACCATTATACACCGGGAAAAGCGGTATCACGCGTGCGCGGCACACTTTCATCAGCCGACCAATCGCAGGCAGCGTCGCTTTGTATGTCGCAAAGAAATCAACGAATTCACTATGCTCCGGGCCGTGATCCTGGTCCGGCAGGTAGTAGCCCCAGTAGCCCTGACGAACAGACTGAATAAAGGGTTTAATCCCGTCATTACGCGCATGCAAACGTCCGCCGAAACGCCGACGCACTGTGTTCCAGATATAGTCAAAAACCGGATTACCCTGATTATGAAACATCGCCGCCATTTTTTGCCCCTGAGAGGCCATCAGCATGGCTGGAATGTCGACGCCCCAGCCATGCGGTACGAGAAAAATGACTTTTTCGTCGTTACGACGCATCTCCTCAATGATTTCCAGACCTTCCCAGTCAACACGCTGTTGAATTTTTTTCGGACCGCGCATCGCCAACTCAGCCATCATCGCCATTGCCTGTGGCGCGGTGGCGAACATCTCATCGACAATCGCTTCGCGCTCAGCTTCGCTACGTTGCGGAAAGCACAACGACAGATTAATTAGCGCCCGGCGACGGGAACTCTTCCCCAGCCGTCCGGCAAAACGCCCCAGCGTCGCCAGCAAAGGGTCGCGGAATGATGCCGGTGTTAATGCGATCCCCGCCATTGCCGCAGCGCCTAACCAGGCGCCCCAATACTGCGGATAACGAAAGGATTTTTCGAATTCAGGGATATACTCACTATTATTTTTTTTGGTTTCCATGCTTTTCCAGGGTCTGCTGACGCGAAAAGGAATTGTGAATAGTGTAGCGACGTCTGCGCCGCACACAAAACAAAAAAGCCGGTACACATCGCGTACCGGCTCTGTCAGCGCATTTGTTAATCGAAGCGCAGTTGCGGCAGAACCTCTTTCACCTGTGCCAGGTATTCACGACGATCTGACCCCGTCAGACCTTCCGTGCGCGGCAATTTTGCTGTTAGAGGGTTAACGGCTTGCTGGTTTATCCATACCTCATAATGCAGATGCGGCCCTGTGGAACGCCCGGTGTTACCAGAAAGCGCAATGCGATCGCCACGTTTCACTTTTTGCCCCGGTTTTACCAGCAGCTTACGCAAGTGCATGTAACGTGTGGTGTAGGTGCGTCCATGACGAATCGCAATGTAGTAACCGGCAGCGCCGCTACGTTTAGCGACCACGACCTCGCCATCCCCCACCGACAGCACCGGCGTACCCTGCGGCATCGCAAAGTCAACGCCACGATGCGGCGCAACGCGTCCGGTAACCGGGTTCAGACGGCGCGGATTGAAGTTGGAGGAGATGCGGAACTGTTTGGCGGTCGGGAAGCGTAAAAAGCCTTTCGCCAGGCCAACACCGTTACGGTCATAGAATTTACCGTCAGCGGCGCGAATGGCGTAGTAATCTTTACCATCGGAACGCATCCGCACGCCCAACAACTGACTCTGTTCACGCTTGCCATCCAGCATCTCGCGCGACATCAGAACCGAAAATTCATCGCCCTTTTTCAGCTTGCGAAAATCCATCTGCCACTGCATGGCTTTTATCACTGCGCTGATTTCGCTGCTGGTTAAACCGGCCTCTTTCGCGCTGGCGACAAAGCTACCCCCTACCGTACCTTTCAGCAGACTGTTGACCCAGTCCCCCTGCTGCATTTCACTGCTCATTTTAAAACCGTTGGCAGTGCGATCGTAGGTACGCGTTTCACGGCGGGAGACTTCCCATGTCAGACGCTGTAAATCGCCATCGGCGGTCAGTGTCCAGGAAAGCTGTTGGCCAATTTTCAGATTGCGCAGCTCCTTATCAGAAGCGGCAAGTCGGCTAATATCGCTCATATCGATGCCGTACTGATTCAGAATGCTGCTTAACGTATCGCCTGTGGAGACGACGTATTCATGGACGCCGACTTCGCCTGCGGTTTTATCGTCCAGCTCATCCTGAGGAATAGCTTCATCTTCCTGCGCGGCCTGATCGATGGGTTCGCTGGCCTCCGGTAAGAGGGAACGAATCTCGCTTTTCTCCAGTTCAATAGTTTTAACGATTGGTGCGGATTCTGGGTGGTAAACATAGGGCCGCCATACGGCGACGGCCAGTGTCAGAACGGTAAGTGACCCCAGCATAACGCGGTGGGGTCGGGGCAGATTATTAAATGCTAGGGCGACAGAGCGGGCTATCTGTTGCACGTATTCACTTCCTCGTTAATCTCCTTTCAGGCAGCTCGCATACTGGTTGGCTAATTGGCTTAAAAACGCTGAATAGCTTGTTTTACCCAGTTTAATGTTCGTCCCGAGGGGGTCCAGTGTTCCCATTCGAACGGATGTCCCTCTCGCCACGGCTTCCACGACCGCTGGCCTGAATTGTGGCTCAGCAAAAACGCAGGTTGCTTTTTGCTCAACCAACTGTGTTCTTATTTCATGTAAACGCTGCGCGCCAGGTTGTATCTCAGGGTTCACGGTAAAGTGACCGAGCGGGGTGAGTCCGTAGTGTTTTTCGTAGTAACCGTAGGCGTCATGAAAAACGAAATACCCTTTCCCCTTGAGCGGCGCGAGCTCGTTACCGACCTGTTTATCGGTTGCGGCTAATTGTGCCTCAAAATCCTTCAGGTTGGCGTCGAGTTTGGCTCGACTTTGCGGCATAAGTTCCACTAATTTTTCATGGATTGCAACCGCTGTAGCCCGCGCTATCTCTGGGGAGAGCCAAAGGTGCATGTTATATTCGCCGTGATGGTGATGTACGTCACCTTTTTCCTCATCGGCGCCCGTATGCGCATGTTCATCCTCATCATCATCCGCGCCCTTCATGAGTAACGGTTTTACATCGGCAAGTTGCGCAATGGTAACCTGCTTATTATCAGGAATATTCCTGACCGACTTCTCCATAAAGGCTTCCATTTCCGGGCCAACCCAGACGACTAAGTCCGCGCCCTGTAAGCGTTTTACGTCTGATGGACGCAATGAATAATCATGCTCGGAAGCCCCATCCGGAAGTAATACTTGCGTATCCGTAACGCCATCAGCAATGGCGGAAGCGATAAACCCAAGCGGTTTAAGCGAAGCGACAACGGCGGCATCGGCGGCCTGGGTTGCACTCCCCCAAAGCGCGGCGGATAATGCTGCGAAAAGAAGCGTATTTTTCTGTAACATAATGCGACTAATCATCGTAATGAATGTGTGAAATGTGATATTATAACATTCTATCACTTCTGCAAGCCTAAAATTAACATGACAAGTTTAGTTTCACTGGAAAACGTCTCGGTCTCATTTGGTCAACGCCGCGTCCTCTCTGACGTGTCGCTTGAATTGAGCCCCGGAAAAATTTTAACGCTTCTCGGCCCTAACGGCGCGGGGAAGTCAACGCTTGTACGCGTGGTTTTAGGACTGGTAGCCCCTGATGAAGGGGTGATCAAGCGCAACGGGCAACTCCGTATCGGCTATGTCCCGCAAAAGCTCTATCTCGATACCACGCTTCCGCTGACGGTAAACCGATTTTTACGTTTACGTCCCGGCACGCAAAAAACGGATATTCTCCCGGCGCTTAAACGCGTTCAGGCCGGACATTTGATTGACGCGCCCATGCAAAAACTCTCCGGCGGTGAGACGCAGCGCGTACTGCTGGCCCGTGCTCTGCTTAACAGGCCGCAGTTGCTGGTACTTGATGAGCCTACGCAAGGCGTGGATGTCAACGGCCAGGTCGCGTTATACGACCTTATCGATCAACTGCGCCGAGAACTCGATTGCGCCGTGCTGATGGTGTCGCATGACCTACATCTGGTCATGGCAAAGACGGATGAAGTGTTATGCCTGAACCATCATATTTGCTGTTCCGGCGCGCCGGAAGTGGTGTCTATGCATCCGGAATTTATCTCTATGTTTGGCCCGCGAGGCGCGGAGCAATTAGGGATTTATCGCCATCATCATAATCATCGCCACGATTTACAGGGTCGTATTGTACTGCGCCGGGGAAATGGTCACTCATGATTGAATTATTACTGCCCGGCTGGCTGGCCGGGATGATGCTGGCGTGCGCCGCTGGTCCTTTGGGCTCATTTGTGGTCTGGCGTCGGATGTCCTATTTTGGCGATACGCTGGCTCACGCGTCGCTTCTGGGCGTGGCGTTTGGCCTGTTGCTGGACGTTAACCCCTTTTATGCGGTAATCGCCGTTACGCTGCTGCTGGCCGCCGGTCTGGTATGGCTGGAGAAGCGTCCTCACCTCGCGATTGATACCTTACTGGGCATTATGGCGCACAGCGCCTTATCTTTAGGACTGGTCGTGGTCAGCCTGATGTCCAACGTCCGCATTGATTTAATGGCTTATCTGTTTGGCGATTTGCTGGCCGTCACGCCGGAAGATCTTATCTCGATCGCTATTGGGGTCGTTATTGTGCTGGCCATTCTCTTCTGGCAGTGGCGCAACTTGCTGTCAATGACTATCAGTCCGGATCTTGCCTTTGTCGATGGCGTGAAGTTACAGCGCGTGAAGCTGCTATTGATGCTGGTAACGGCGTTAACTATCGGCGTGGCGATGAAGTTTGTCGGAGCGCTGATCATTACGTCGCTACTGATTATCCCCGCCGCAACCGCGCGTCGCTTTGCCCGTACGCCGGAGCAGATGGCGGGCGTCGCCGTTGGTGTAGGTATGATAGCAGTTACAGGTGGACTGACCTTCTCAGCCTTTTATGATACCCCGGCAGGGCCATCCGTAGTGCTGTGTGCCGCGCTGCTGTTTATCTTCAGTATGATGAAAAAGCAGGCAAGCTAAGCGTGTGTTGCCCGGTGGCGCTGCGCTTACCGGGCCTACAAAATCGCCCAGGTCTGATGAGCGCAGCGACTTCAGGCGCTAAGGCATCTCTGGCGGCGTGATCCCGAAATGGTTCCAGGCGCGCACCGTTGCCATACGCCCGCGCGGCGTGCGCTGCAAAAAGCCTTGCTGAATCAGATACGGCTCCAGAACATCCTCAATGGTTTCACGCTCTTCGCCAATCGCCGCCGCCAGGTTATCCAGTCCCACCGGGCCACCGAAGAATTTATCAATAACCGCCAGCAGCAGCTTGCGATCCATATAGTCAAACCCTTCCGCATCGACGTTCAGCATATCCAGCGCCTGCGCGGCAATTTCCGCTGAAATAGCCCCGTCATGCTTCACCTCGGCGAAATCACGCACACGTCTGAGCAGGCGGTTGGCTATACGCGGCGTACCGCGCGCCCGACGCGCCACTTCCAGCGCGCCGTCATCGCTCATCTCAAGCCCCATGTGCCTTGCGCTGCGCCCGACGATGTGCTGCAGATCGGGCACCTGGTAGAACTCCAGGCGCTGCACAATACCAAAACGGTCGCGTAGCGGCGAGGTCAGCGAACCTGCTCGCGTCGTCGCGCCAATGAGCGTAAACGGCGGCAGATCGATCTTAATTGAACGTGCAGCAGGCCCTTCGCCAATCATAATATCCAACTGGTAATCTTCCATCGCCGGATAGAGTACTTCTTCCACCACCGGTGAAAGCCGGTGAATCTCATCAATAAACAGCACATCATGCGGTTCAAGATTGGTGAGCATAGCCGCCAGATCGCCTGCTTTTTCCAGCACCGGGCCGGACGTGGTTCGGAGATTGACGCCCATTTCATTGGCAACGATATTCGCCAGAGTCGTTTTACCTAACCCTGGCGGGCCGAAAATCAGCAAGTGATCTAGTGCATCGCCACGCAGTTTTGCCGCCTGAATAAAGATCTCCATCTGGGAGCGCACCTGCGGTTGGCCGACATATTCCGCCAAAAACTTCGGGCGAATGGCGCGATCGGCGACGTCTTCTGCGATCGTGGCGCCTGCTGAAATCAGGCGATCTGCTTCTATCATCCTTTACCTCATAACGCGGCGCGTAACGCGTCGCGAATCAGTGTTTCACTGCTTGCATCCGGACGGGCGATCTTGCTTACCATCCGACTGGCTTCTTGCGGTTTATAACCCAGCGCCACCAGCGCAGCAACTGCTTCTTGCTCAGCATCTTCCGAGGTTGGGCTGGCCGGCGACGTCAATACCAGATCGACCGCTGGCGTAAAGAGATCGCCATGTAGCCCTTTAAAGCGGTCTTTCATTTCGACAATCAGCCTTTCGGCGGTTTTCTTGCCGATACCCGGCAGCTTCACCAGTGCGCCAAGCTCTTCGCGCTCAACCGCATTCACAAACTGCTGCGCCGACATGCCGGAGAGAATCGCCAGCGCCAGCTTAGGCCCGACGCCATTCGTTTTAATTAGCTCTTTAAACAGCGTGCGCTCTTGCTTATTGTTGAATCCGTACAGCAACTGCGCATCTTCACGCACCACAAAGTGGGTGAAGACGATTGCCTCCTGCCCGGCCTCCGGCAGCTCGTAAAAGCAGGTCATAGGCATATGTACTTCATAGCCTACGCCCCCTGTCTCCAGCAGCACGATCGGGGGTTGTTTTTCGAGAATAATGCCTCTGAGTCTGCCTATCACATGACGCTCCTGCGTAAAGGGCTGAAAAGATAATGCACTATCATAAAAAAAGACTGGATGTTTATCCAGATGAAAAATACGTATCCCGATATTTCTCTACTCCGACAACCCGCGATGGTTAACGACGGGTACGCTCCCCGCTGCGTACAAAATAAGTCGTACACTCATTGACAACTTTTTGCGTCCTACGCGAACAACTTTTTGCCAACATGCCGTGGCGCACGTTCGGTAGTCTTCAATAATGAGTATCCTGATAACACTAATAATGTATCCAGTACGAATGCCAACAGCGGAACATCGGGCCTCCAAAAAAACAGACCCGAGAATAGATTTAATAATATTAACCACTAGCGCTGAATTTAATCGCATGTTGTTTTATCGTCGCGCGCAACAAATTTTAATTCGCCATGACACAATAAATATTGTACAAACTCATTTTTCATGCCATCGAAATTCACGGCTGGCATCCCTTCTGAATAACTATAATAAATATTCACATACTCTTCGCTACTAAAAAGTGCCTGTCGTTTTGCTGCTAACCCACGGCCTTTTGCTGCAATATACTGGAAGCAGTGGCCGCTGGCGCCACAGCTCCGCCCATCATCAACAATATATATATCGGCAGCGTTAAACAACTGTTCCAGCCAGCACTGGCGAATCGTTCCGGCCGCACAAACCAAAAATAATGATGCGCTAATCATCCACCCGGATTTTTTTACCGATGTCATAGCCAGGAAAGCCATAAAGCACGCTGCCTGCAGGCACAAAACCAGTTCTTTATTCCCGGCAACCAAACGCCACTGGTTAAATACTAAAGTAATGAAAACTGAACTCAATATTGCCAACAGTCTGGTTCTGAACCGCCTGGCAGGGAGAAGTAAAAATAATAATGAAATCGTCCCTGGCTTTAATAAAAAAACAACGGTATTAGCCTCTGCCATATCAATACTCAAACAATAACAAAAACTAATAAACAGATGAAGGATAATAGCAACAAAAATATAAGGAAAATAAGACACCCAGCCTATTCTCATTGGTCTATCATCAACCACGTCATACTCCCTGTCAATATGAGAGATCAGATGATGAGAAATTTACCACCTTAATTCCCCTCAGATATATTTGCGACATTAATTCCAATAAATGAAATATTCACCATACATATTTCGATGACACTAAGAGTCTATTCCACCAGGCGTTATTGGCGCAGCCAGTTTGGACACGGACAGCGCGCAAAAACCGG
>NZ_JBKFSQ010000047.1:0-28907 GCF_046569525.1 Salmonella sp. 741265055_HSA
CAGAAATGACTTATTGAGTCAATAATCGGTTTATCCCCGCTGGCGCGGGGAACACCATATGCCAGGTTATTGAGAATTGCCCGTTACCGGTTTATCCCCGCTGGCGCGGGGAACACTCAGGACTGTATCACGCATTAAAACGCCGGGGCGGTTTATCCCCGCTGGCGCGGGGAACACATAAACCAGCTCTTTACAGACGTAGGTGCCGCCGGTTTATCCCCGCTGGCGCGGGGAACACTATAACACGAATGTAGACGAATTTTCGCCAGGCGGTTTATCCCCGCTGGCGCGGGGAACACACAATTTTTCCCCGGACGTAATTGATTACGATCGGTTTATCCCCGCTGGCGCGGGGAACACTTTTAAATTTAACTCATTCCATATTACGTAATCGGTTTATCCCCGCTGGCGCGGGGAACACTTGACAATTAAAACCAGTTGCTGGATTGCCGTCGGTTTATCCCCGCTGGCGCGGGGAACACGGACGTAGCCGTGACGCCCACGAAAACCACCACGGTTTATCCCCGCTGGCGCGGGGAACACATTGCCGCTATCACCTCCATTCAATATAGAATCGGTTTATCCCCGCTGGCGCGGGGAACACCATTTCTTCACTCCAGTTAATTTCAATATATTCGGTTTATCCCCGCTGGCGCGGGGAACACATAGAAATAGTTCTATATTTATTTAATATGGACGGTTTATCCCCGCTGGCGCGGGGAACACATGTTGAGCTATATTATTTGAATATGTGGGGACGGTTTATCCCCGCTGGCGCGGGGAACACTTTATCATTAGTATCGTGATAAAAATAATCTACGGTTTATCCCCGCTGGCGCGGGGAACACTGTATAAGTGAAATGAATGGATTTAATAGAATCGGTTTATCCCCGCTGGCGCGGGGAACACATGATTAGAGGTTATAATGAAAGTTTTATTATCGGTTTATCCCCGCTGGCGCGGGGAACACTCTAAAAAAATATACTTACACATCAATGAATTATCACAAAAAAACAATCTACCAACTTATAAGCAACAAATTTATCTTTTTAAAGAGCGCTCAACTTATTGATTTTCAACAGGAAGAAAAGAAACCAAACGCAGTCCATCCAAATCTACCGGAATACGTCTGTTTTCACCCCATGTCTGAAACTCAAATCCCGATTCTGTGTTGGCCGCCCAGGCCATGACGGCATTCCCGCAACCGCCAAGCTGTGTGATCTGTTGCCAAATCATTTCCCGAATACGCTTCGAGGTATCGCCAACATAAACACCTGCACGAACCTCAAGTAACCAGACGGCAAGACGTCCCCGCAGGCGCGGCGGTACGTTTTCCGTGACCACAACCACCATACTCATCAACCATGCCCCCGATGGCCGCTATCACCCAGTGATTCAGGTTCCGGTATTGCTGGCGGCAGCATATCCGGCGCAGGTTGAGGGCGTTCGATTTCTCCGGCGGCTAGCACGTCCTCGATCAATGGGATTAACTTCCCGGTCAGCTTCGAACTACGAAAGATATCCCGGCAGGCCAGTCGTACTTCCTTGTCTGGCTCCGCCGGGTGACGAGCGGCGATCTCAAATGCTTTAGGCACCACCGATTCAAATTTGATGATATCGGCAATGTCATAAACAAAAGAAAGCGGCTTACCGCTATGGATAAAACCGATAGCTGGCGCATATCCCGCCGCCAGGATAGCCGCTTCTGAAATCCCGTACAGGCACGATGTCGCCGCGCTAATACATCGGTTGACGACATCCCCCTTCTCCCAGTCTTTCGGATCATAGTTACGACCATGCCACTTCACGCCATACTGCTTCGCCAGTAATGCATAGGTCGCCCGCACACGGGATCCTTCAATACCACGCAACTGCTCAATAGAGCGGCGGGCTGGCGGCGGTTCGCGAAAGCGCAACTCGTACATTTTACGCACTACCTTCAGACGCAAATCGTCATCCAGCGCCAGTTTTGCCTGGTAGAGTAATTTATCCGCTCTCGCTCCGCCCGGCTGCCCGGAAGAATAAACCCGCACGCCAGCTTCTCCCACCCATACCAACAGGGTGCCGACCGTTGATGCCAGATGTACTGCCGCATGTGAAACCCGCGTTCCCGGTTCCAGCATGATACAAGCGACCGAACCGACGGGAATATGCGTGCGGATTCCTGTTTTATCGATCAGCACGAATGCCCCATCCAGCACGTCAATCTGACCGTACTGGAGGAAGATCATCGAGGTTCGATCTTTTAACGGGATCGGATTGAGCGGTACAAACGTCACGCATCGTCTCCGGGTTTGATCATCATCATTCCGCAGCCAAACGCCCGGCTTTTACCGTACCCCTGCGCCAGACGTTGCAGGAAAAGCGCGGGATCGTTAACCACCAGCACGCCGGTATAGTCCACGCTGCTAAACTGAATCATCTGCCGGGATTTCTCGCGGCGTATCTGCTGCTGCCGGTAAGCATCAACGCTCGTCTCGCGCAGGGTGAAGCCATTTTGTTCCCCCTGGCGCGCCAGCCATTCCAACGCCGCCTGCTGCTGATAAGACCAAATATCCTGGCTATCGCCCTGCGTTTTACGCTGGCGTTTCGCCTCCATCAGCAAATCGTGACGCTTACCGTTTTTGCAAATTGTCGGATTGGCGCGCAAGTTAAACCGCAGCGTCTGTCCCGCGCTCAGCATTGGCGCAAACGGGCGAGTCTGCACGTCAAAAATCGCGCTGGCGGCAGGCTGTTCCTGTGAGAGAACAAAAAAGCGAAACGCACCCTGTAACTCTTCGCGGCGATAAAGAAACTGCCGTTCCTTGCCGCCGGGAAAGAGATCCCATAACCACTGGTGCATCACGTACTCGCCGCGCTCCACCAGATGCAAGAGCTGTGCCGGCGAAAGCTCGCTGGTGTGCAGCGTTATTCTTGAGAGATACACGCGTCCTCCTTGCGGAGCCACGGCCCCTGATTCACGCTACGTTCACCGAACAACCATTGCTGGCGGCTCAATGGCATGTCGCGACGACGTAAAATTTTGTTCGCCGTTAAGCCATCGTGTTCACCTTCCCACCAGCATTCATTCTGTAATCTGGGGAGAGTCAGTTTCAGCGTATTGAATTGATCCTGATACCAACGATATGCTTCACGCAGGACATCCGGCGCACGCCCGTCCAGCAGTTGCGGCGCAAGCGGCAACGCCAGAGGGTGACTTTTGCGCCCCAGATACAGCGGGAACACAGGATGTTGTAACGACGCCTGAAGCTGCGCCAACGTGTAAGGCGCGTCCGGCGTCGCGCTGACAGCGATCATCCACCAGGCGTCGGTGTAGTAGTCGCGTCGGGAAATCAGCGCGCTCAGTAACTCAGGATCCTGCAACTCTTCACGGCGGCTGAAGTAACGTGCCTTACGTACCTCTTTCGGCATCTGCACCGTGTGATAATCCCTCGCCCAGCGCGGGTTACCACTGGCGCACAGCAAAAATTGGTAATGACGATTGAAGGCGTTTAGCCGTTCCTCCTCATCGCGGCGAATACCCAGCGCCGCAGCTAATAACCCCAACAGCGCAGAACGCGAAGGAAGTTCATGGCTGTGGCGCACTTCGCCTGGCGCATCCACGCCCCAGGAGGCCATCGGCCCGTGAAGCTGAAAAACCAGATATTGGCTCATAAGCCGCCCCTTACGCGCAGATGAAGTCAAGCACGTCTTTCATGCTTCCCTGCTGATTCATCACGTCGAAACTGGCGGTATCAGTCCGCTGGTCATAAACCTTATTCATATTCTTATGCAGCGATATAATACGCTTAACCGCAACGTTCAATTGGTCTGTACCGTTGATCGGTTCATAAAACGCGGCCGCCAGTGAACGTGGTTGGTCGGTGCCTTTTTCAGCCAGCGCCCACGAAGCATAGGCACGGCTGGCAAAGCTGTTCTGTTTGCCGGTCGGCGACACTTTCAGCGCCGCTTCAGTAAAGGCGCGCAGCGTTTTGTTTGCCAGTTCTTCATTGCCGTTCAGGTTTTTCACCAGCAGATCTTTGTCGATGCAGATATAGGTGTAAAACAGCGCGGAGCCAAAGCCGGTTTCGCCGAGATGGCCTGCGCCTGCATCTTCTGCCGATGCCTGGCGGAGGTCATCCACAGCGGTAAAGAAATCGTCTTCGACGATCGTTTCGCTGACGCCGAAGGCGTGGGCGACCTGACAGGCGGCTTCCACGTTAAAATCGGGCTTATTCGCCAGCATACGGCCAAACATCGCAATATCGACAGCCATGCGATCTTTACGTAGCAGTGCAAGCTCTTCCTCTTTTGGCGCGCGTTTTTCTTCCGCCAGACGGTGCGCTAGCGCTTTTACGCCCTCAAATTCAGCAGGGCTGATATGCACCAATTGCTCGGTTTCAGCATTCGTCAGTTCATCTTTTGGTTTCTTTTCCGCCTTTACCTTGCCAAAACAGTTGGCAATTTTTTCCACATACTCAACTGCTTTTTTGGCATCGATGCCGCTTTCAATCAGGATTTGCGCTGCCTCACGCGCAATGCGACCAGTACGAATACCGATATTCCCGGCAAGCGCCTGCTCAAACAGTTCCGAGGTGCGCCAGGCGCGTTTCAGGCTCTGAGAGGAGATACGCAGACGCGTTGCGCCGCCAAGCACCACGGTTTTTGGCGCGCCGGTATCATCACGGTTCAGGTTAGCGGCGGGGTAAGCGGTCAGTAAGTGAAGCTGAATAAACGTTGTCATAAAGATATCCCTGTTAATCTTGTTCGTTATCGTTATCGGTATCGCCAGCCTGGTAGTATTCCAGCGCCCAGCGGATACGGAGAAATTCGGTTGACCGCTGCTGGCGGCGATGGTGGCTCAGCAAGTCGTCTTGTTCCCGGCACCAGCAAAAAATATCCTCTGCCAGTGAAAACAGATTGACCGCGCCATTTGACAGTTTCACCGCACGGCGCAGTTGGCGCAGCAGTTCATCCGGCGTCTTTACTGCGCAAAGCCGGGTAAAACGCAGTTCCGACATCACGCCGTTGAGCTGTGCGGCGAATTTTTGCCGCTCATCAATCGCTTTCACATTCGCCGCCAGCGCCGCTGTTAGCGCCAGCGCGGTTACGCGCCACTCCTGCCCGTCAATTTTCCACAGCGTATGCGTCTGCATCAGCAGGGAGCGAAATCCTTCTGACAGGCAGGCATCGTTCACCGTCGTGCTGCGCCGCAAGCTGGCCCGCGCGCCACGCTTCTCCTGCAACGCCTCATGCCATTTGCTCAGCGTGACCTTGTGATCCTCTTGCACAATTCTCATTCAGCAGCCTCCTGCTTCTTTGCTTTGGCGGCTTTCGCGCTTTGCTTTTCCGCCGATGTCGTAAAATATTTCTTGCGTGCGGTCATGATGCGCTTCAGATCGCTGCTCTCATAAGGGTTGGTAAAAACGCGGTCGTCGAAGTAACGACGGGTAAACAGCCAAAGTTCTCTTTGCCATTTATTCAGCCTTTCGTCCGGCTTGTGGCCGTTTTCCAGATCGTGAATCAGGGTAAGAAAACGTCCCTGCGTCAGGTTCCAGAAATCAATGTCGATAAAACTGAAATCACCGCGGGCACCTTTCGCATCGGCAAACCAGGCCTCTTTCAGCGCGCTGCGCAGCAGGCTGAGGAGGCGGGTAGCAGTTTGTGTTGCTTTACGTAAATCAGGGATCAGACCTTCCGTCATCAGCAACGGAAAGTGATGCTCATACCAGCAGCGAATTTTCATATTGTCGAAATCCGCGCCAAAGCCCCAGATCCCCGCTTTGACATCCCTGAGACGGCGTGCGTTAAACACGTTAACAACCAGCGCCGGATATTCTTTATTCGCTTCTGTATGGTTTTCCTGACTTAATCCCAGCCAGTCGCGCCAGATAAGGCCGCCGGGCTGCGGTTTAACGGAAAAGAAGGCGTTTTGATCTTTCACCGGGGCGCGATAAGGCGTCAGAGGGTGCCGCCAGCCATCGTAGTTAACGCCGTAGTTCTTAACGGTCATAAAGCCAAGAAGCTCATCGCTTTCAGCGCCGCAAATATCGCAGCAACCTGACTGTAAGGTGGCAAAATCCAGGCGGATACGACGCGGCATCCCCCAATACGCCTGGAGTTTATTGACCTGCTCCGGCGTGGTAATAGCATTCGCCTGTTCACTGGTTCGCGTTGCGGCAAGCCACGGGAAAACCGACGCGTCATAAGTCGCAGGTAAAGGCATATCCGCAACATCCTGCGGCATTACGTTCAGCCACAGTTTTCTCCACAACGGCGTTTGCCGCTCACCCTGATACACCTGCAATTCAATTAGCGTGGTCAGTGGCCCGCCGCCGCGTAGCCCGGTACGGTAGCCTTTGCCGCCAGAAGGGGCATTAAGCTGTAACGAGAACAGCGCCAGCGCAGCGCATTGCGGGCAAAATCGTTCCGTTACGCCACGTTTGACAAAATGATCTTTATTAAATTTGGTCGTTTGCGCGCCAGGTGTTTCCGGAAGCAGCGAGGCAACTGACACTTTTTCGCCGATTAACGGTTCAAAATCCTGCATAAAAGACGGTGTTTCTGCGCCAAACTGAAAAGCGTGTTCTAACGGTGCTAATGCTTCACGCAGCATTTGCTCTGTTAGCCCATCCAACCAAACATCTTCCCACCGGGCGCTATTCTTCGGCGCGATGCTGCATTGCAGCACCCCCAGTAGAAACTGCCAGGCTGCACCCTGTAAATCGGCCCGCGTTGCGGCGATGTCCACCACGTTTTCATCCGCCAGATCGACGGGGGCCAACTTACCCGTCGAGCCGTCTTTGAAACGGACGGGGAGCCAGGGCGTTGTTAAAAGCGAACCCATATTGCAAATCCTCTCGCAAAGATAGCCATCCGTGGCCGGTCGTCCATTACGTTACCTATAAATGTATATGGATCAGAAATAAAATCCGTTCAAAAAATACATTCACATTAATTAATAAAAACAATGAATTAAACATGCATTTTGACCGTAACCCCCTTCGTTCCAGGTAAAACTACTCCTGGGCAGAAAATATTTTATTGATCTGGGTCATTAAACATACATATTATTACTTATCGCAAGATTGCTATTAACTCTTAATGAAAATAGAAATTCATTCTTTTGTTTGTTTGGTTTCAACGTCCTTTGGTAGAGTAGTGCGGTTCCCTAAACGGGATAAACCGAGTTAGTAGCAAACTTGCGGTGATGTATGTTCCCCGCGCTAGCGGGGATAAGCCCCGGCGCCCTCCGGCGCCGGGCAATCTACTCCATTTTCCCGGTCAAACCTTCTGTCACCGAGTAACCGCATGATGCTGAGTCCGTTACCACGATCACGATGGCAAAATCCTTATTCTGGTGTTGTTCAACACACCACTGTTGAAACGATTCACCTTTTAACCGTTCAAACTCGTCTTTATGTTTATCCCACCAGCTCTGACGTACCCGCAGCACGCTCATCTCCCAGGCGTGTTCACCGCTGGCATAAGGGGTTACGACGCCATCCACGATTTTCGCCAGCCACAGCGTGACAGACTCTTCCGCCAACCGCGTTGACATTTTCTCCGGTAGAGAATCGCTAATTTCAGCACAATAGCCCGGCGCAAAGTTAAGCAGCATCTGGCTGGCAAATGCCCGGTCGCAATAAAATTTGCCTTCCTGCAATTGCTCGGTTTTTGCAAATCCAACCGGCATGTTGACATCCTCGCCGTAAACCGACTCAATTAACAATCGGGCAGATTGCGGCATCCGAATCGTCCCCTGCTCACGTAATATGCGCTGTGTCAGCCACATGCGCCCATGATCGGGATAGACATAGGCGCTGTTACGCATGGCGCTGGATAACCAGTTCTCTCGCGGCGCGTCATCCCACTCCGGAGCAAGAATGCGCAGCACTGGCGTCTCTCGCTCATCCTGCCCACTCTTTTTCAACAGACCGTTACGATCACGAATATGACGCTGTAGTCGACCGGCCCGCTGAATTAATAAATCCACCGGCGCTAAATCAGAGATCATCTCATCGCAGTCAATATCCAGACTTTGTTCGATGACCTGCGTGGCGATAATGACCTTACCGGCACGTTGCGCGCCGCTCTGTTTGCCAAAGAGATTCAGCGTCTGTGACTCAATCCGCTGACGATCGTGAAAAGCAAAGCGACTATGGAAGAGTAAAAGGTTTTCCGTGGCGACGACCTTACTCAGTTGAAGCTGGCGATAGATACGAATCGCATCATCAACGGAATTACGTATCCAGGCGATACAGTTTCCTTTTTCCACTGCTTCACCTATACGTTCAAGGCACGACTCTTCACTGTGTAGCCAGCCAATATCTACACTACGCTCAACCTCTTTGCGTGTATCAACCCGCTGAGAAATCAGCTCTGTTTGTGTGACCTGAGTCAGCCAGGGATAGTCGTCATGGCCTAGCAACGGCGCCTGCACACTACGCCTCACCCCACGGGAAAATGCAGCCACCAGCTTATCTCGCTGCTGCTGCGATAGCGTCGCGGATAACAGAATAGTGGCGTTGCCATTACTGGCCTGCCGTTCGATCAAACCTTCGAGTATTCGGGACATCCAGGCATCACAGGCATGGATCTCATCCGCCAGTAAAATCTTGTTGCTAAGACCCAGTAACCGCAGGTTGTTATGTTTAAATGGCATTACCGCCATCATCGCCTGATCCAACGTGCCTACACCAACCTCCGCCAACAACGCTTTTTTATTGCTGTCGGCAAACCAGGCGGCGCATCCCTGACTATAAGGCTGCGCTTCATCGGGTTCTTCCGTACCAGAAAGAGTGACCGACCATATTGACTGATTGAAACGATCCATTAAGCGACGCGCGCTATGCGCCAGAATCAGGCTGGGACGGGAGTCCGGCTGATACAACGCCAGCCAGGTGTTCGCCATACGTTCAAACATCGCATTGGCTGTCGCCATTGTCGGCAGTCCAAAATAGAGTCCCTGCGCTTTACCTGCCGCCATCAGTCGATGAGCTAATATGAGCGCCGCCTCTGTTTTTCCGGCCCCGGTGACATCTTCAAGAATAAAGAGTTGGGCACCATCCACGTTGATATCCAGCTCAAGCGCCTTTTGTTGTAACGGTGTGGGATGCTGAATAAAAGGGAAAAGCGTTTCTATGCCCGTAAAGGCAGACACATTCGCCGCTGAGGGAAATAGCGTAATGGCAGTTTGTGCTTTAGTGAGAGCTTGCTGCCAGTAGGTATCAACAGGCATTTTTTCCGCAGTACGCGGAAAATAACGGCTGGCAGAACCAGTCCAGTCAGCCAGTACAACCGCAGCGGAAATAAACCAGGAAAGTTGCTGAAATTGGGCGATACCCTCATCTTCATCCCAGGCTTCAGGCAAGGTAATTAAAGGAAAGAGCGCTTTTATTCTCAGAAGAAAATCTCTTGCCGCGTCTTTATCCTGCTGGCGAAAATGGTCCAGCTCCTGGATTGCCTCTGGAGGGCGTCCATGATGACCTGTAGTGACTGGCATCCAAAGTGCCATAACACGCTTACTTTTACGAACTGAAAGCGAAGAAGGAGGAAACAATTCAGGGCATTCACTTAGCCAGGAGTTCCACAACTCGTATCCCAGCGTGGTATGCGCGATTTTTTCATAATGCCGTGTCGGCTCATTAAAGACATTTAAAGCCTCATGACGGTATAGTTGCTGGAAGGAATGAGCAAACTTTCCAATATCATGCCAGCATAAAATCCAGGCAAAAAATTGCGCCGCCTGCTCTTTATCCTGGATGCCTAATTTTTTTAGATAATGGTCAATAAAATAAATATTATTTATCACCATCCAGTAACCCACAGCCGCAACATCTAAAGAATGCCAGCAAAGCAAATGATAATCATCACCGCCGTCAGTTTCTCCTCGTCGAGACTTTCCCCAATAGTGATATATCGACACGTAAACTCCAGCATGTGGATAATAAAAATACTCTACGCCTTTTTAATGGCCTTTTTTGTTGATATACCTCAAAAAAATTGCACTTCCTGAGATTATATTTAAATATGCTCGCTCAACTTTATATATTCTTCAGAAATATTTATTTCACGAATGATTATTATAAATTTTTCAGCCCTTTTCTTCTGGAAGAAGCGATCAAAGAGGCTTCATCCAATGCCCCTGCATGAGGCAAAATTTAAAAAAACGACCATTTTCGGCGAATCATCTACCTTTTGTCTGAATTATCGTCACCATAAAGGATTGCCAACACTAAATGTGCTGTATTGATAATGCCGTTCAAATTCTCTCCTGTAGTAAACCTTGTCTGTTTAATAAAAAAGAGTGAATTGAACGACATATTTTACTCCGGATATTAAATAATATAAATTTGAAGGAAAATCTTATGCCAGTCACTTTAAGCTTCGGTAATCATCAAAATTATACGCTTAATGAAAGTCGGCTTGCTCATCTGTTAAGCGCAGATAAAGAAAAAGCAATCCATATGGGGGGCTGGGATAAATTCCAGGATCATTTTAGAGCGGAAAAAAAGGACCATGCGCTGAAAGTGTTACACACCATCATTCACGGCCAGGGCCGTGGTGAACCTGGAGAGATGGAAGTTAACGTAGAGGATATAAATAAAATTTACGCCTTTAAACGGCTACAACATCTGGCCTGCCCGGCTCATCAGGATCTGTTTACTATCAAGATGGACGCCTCTCAGACACAATTTTTGTTTATGGTCGGCGACACGGTGATCAGTCAAAGCAATATTAAGGACATCCTCAATATATCAGATGATACAGTGATAGAATCTATGAGTAGAGAGGAGAGACAGTTATTTTTACAAATATGCGAGGTGATTGGTGCGAAGATGACCTGGCACCCGGAATTACTTCAGGAGTCGATTTCTACTCTACGAAAAGAAGTGACGGGCAATGCACAAATCAAAGCGGCGGTTTATGAGATGATGCGTCCCGCAGAGGCTCCAGACCACCCGCTTGTCGAATGGCAGGACTCACTTACTGAAGATGAAAAATCGATGCTGGCCTGTATTAATGCCGGTAACTTTGAGCCTACAACTCAGTTTTGCAAAATAGGTTATCAGGAGGTACAAGGTGAAGTCGCTTTTAGCATGATGCATCCGTGCATCTCCTATTTACTACATACCTATTCACCGTTTACAGAGTTTAAACCAACAAATTCCGGTTTTTTAAAAACACTTAATCAGGATTATAACGACTATCATGCAAAAAAAATGTTTATTGATGTAATTCTTGAAAAACTATATCTAACCCATGAACGCTCTTTGCATATTGGTAAAGATGGGTGCAGTCGCAATATATTACTGGTATAAAGATAGTCAGTAATATACCCTTCATACTTCAAGTTGCTTATGTGTTGGCTACGGATTACTCGGCCCATCCATGGGCCTCGCCCTGACGGGCCGTCGCACGCGACGTTCAAATCTGCTCCCGGCAGATTTGTCGTTCACCCCAGTCACATAGTTATCTATGCTCCTGGGGACTCACTCCCTTGCCGCCTTTAAGCAGCTCGAATTATTTTGGGTATATAACCAATTTAAAATCCGGCTGCCTGCCGGATTTTTCATAGCAGCAAGTGTAATCATACCGCGTAAGGACATTTACCCTTCATGCAGCCCGCACTCACGTTTCAGTCCAAAGAAGCGTGTCTCTTCTTCCGCCATACCCGGCTCCCATTTGCGGGTGGTGTGCGTATCGCCCACCGACAGATAGCCCTGATCCCACAGCGGGTGATATTTCAGTCCCTGTTTTTGCAGATACTGGTAAACCGTGCGATTATCCCAGTCGATAATCGGTAGCACTTTAAAAATACCGCGCTGGATAGCGAGAACAGGTAAATGCGCGCGGCTGCCGGACTGCTCGCGACGCAGACCCGCAAACCACGTCTGCGCTTTCAGCTCTTTTAGCGCCCGGTTCATCGGCTCGACTTTGTTGATGTCATTGTATTTCTCAATACCTTCTACGCCCTGCTCCCACAGTTTGCCGTAGCGCGCTTCCTGCCATGCCGGACTTTCGCCCGCGCGGTAAACTTTCAGGTTGAGTTTGAGTTTGTCCGTTAACTCATCAATAAACTGATAGGTTTCCGGGAACAAATAGCCGGTATCGGTGAGGATCACCGGGATATCCGGGCGAACCTGATTTACCAGATGCAGGCTCACTGCCGCCTGGATACCAAAACTTGATGACAGTACATATTCACCAGGCAGATTTTCCAGCGCCCAGGCCACGCGTTCTTCAGCAGTCAGCGTTTCCAGTTGGGCGTTGGTTTCCGCCAACGCCAGTACGCGATCGACTTTTGGCAGGTCGTTCAGGGCATTTAGATCGAGTTGGGACATAAGTTCCTCGCGGTATACCTTGCCTGATGGCGCTGCGCTTATCAGGCCTACGCGGGCGGTAGGCCGGATAAGGCATTTATGCCGCCATCCGGCAATTCAGGTTATTCCCAGAAATCACGCGCGGGATCGAGTACCGGGCGAATGATGCCCGCACGCACCGTAAAGTCGCCGAAGCCTTCACCCGCTTCGCGCTCTTTCGCCCAGCGCCCAATCAGTTCATCCAGCGAGGCCAGAATATCCGACTCGGTGATGTTTTCTTTATACATCCGTGGGATACGACTCCCGATGCGGTTGCCGCCAAGATGCAGGTTGTAGCGACCCGGCGCTTTACCTACTAAGCCAATTTCCGCCAGCATCGCGCGGCCACAGCCGTTCGGGCAGCCGGTCACGCGCATCACGATATGCTCATCAGGAATGCCGTATTTTTCCAGAATCGCTTCCACTTTGTCCGTGAACGACGGCAGGAAACGCTCGGCTTCCGCCATTGCCAGCGGGCAGGTTGGGAACGACACGCAGGCCATTGCGTTTTCACGCTGCGCGCTCACCGCATTCATCAACCCGTGGTCGCGCGCCAGCGTCTCGATCTTCGCTTTCTGGCTTTCCGGCACGCTGGCAATAATCAGGTTCTGGTTAGCGGTGATACGGAACTCGCCCTGATGAATCTTCGCGATCTCCAGCAGGCCGGTTTTCAGCGGACGCCCCGGATAATCCAGGATACGACCGTTTTCGATAAACAGCGTCAGGTGCCAGTTGTTGTCGATCCCTTTCACCCAACCGATACGATCGCCGCGACCGGTAAACTCATACGGGCGGATCGGCTCAAATTTGATCCCCGCGCGACGCTCGACTTCCGCTTTAAACGTCTCCAGTCCCACGCGCTCAAGGGTGTATTTGGTTTTGGCATTTTTCCTGTCGGTACGGTTACCCCAGTCGCGCTGCGTCGTCACTACCGCTTCGGCCACCGCCAGGGTGTGCTCCAGCGGCAGATAGCCAAACTCGCTGGCCGTACGAGCGTAGGTTTTCTTATTACCATGCTCAATAGACAGACCGCCGCCCACCAGCAGGTTAAAGCCGACCAGCTTGCCGTTCTCGGCAATCGCCACAAAGTTCATGTCGTTGGCGTGCAGATCGATATCGTTTTGCGGCGGGATCACCACCGTGGTTTTAAATTTACGCGGCAGATAGGTCTGACCGAGGATCGGCTCTTCATCGGTGGTCGCCACCTTCTCCTGATCGAGCCAGATCTCGGCATACGCACGGGTGCGCGGCAGCAGATGTTCGGAGATCTTCTTCGCCCACTCGTAGGCTTCCGCGTGCAACTGCGATTCGTACGGGTTGGAGGTACACAGCACGTTACGGTTCATGTCGTTGGCGGTCGCCAGCGCGTCCAGCCCCACCGAGTGCAGCATCTGGTGCACCGGCTTGACGTTCTTCTTCAGAATGCCGTGGAACTGGAAGGTCTGACGGTTGGTCAGACGGATACTGCCATAAATCGTGTTATCCGCCGCGAATTTATCGATCGCTTGCCATTGCGTCGTAGTAATCACCCCGCCCGGCAGGCGGCAGCGCAGCAGCATCGCATGACGTGGCTCCAGCTTCTGCGCCGCACGCTCGGCGCGAATATCGCGGTCATCCTGCTGATACATGCCATGAAAGCGGATCAGCAGGAAGTTGTCGCCTTTAAAACCGCCGGTGAGACCGTCGTTCAGATCTTCCGCAATGGTGCCGCGCAAATAGTTGCTTTCCAGCTTCATGCGCTCGGCATCGGACAGTTTACCTTCGACCACCAGTGGGCCTGGATGTTTTTCGCTCATTAGTAGACATCTCGCTGATAACGGCGCTCTACGCGCAGCTCACTTAAATATTCATCTGCCGATTCGAGGTCCATACCGCCGAATTCAGCGATCACTTCCAGCAATGCTTTTTCGACATCTGCGGCCATGCGTCTGGCATCGCCACAGACATAAATATGCGCGCCATCATTGATCCAGCGCCACAGCTCGGCGCCCTGTTCACGCAGCTTGTCTTGTACGTAAATTTTTTCTTTTTGATCGCGTGACCAGGCGAGATCGATACGGCTTAACAGTCCCTCTTTCACGTAGCGCTGCCACTCCACCTGATAGAGGAAATCTTCGGTAAAGTGCGGGTTGCCGAAGAACAGCCAGTTCTTGCCTTCCGCCCCTTCCGCCGCACGCTGTTGCATAAAGGCGCGGAACGGCGCGATGCCGGTGCCGGGGCCAATCATAATGACCGGCGTCTGCGGGTTAGCAGGCAGGCGGAAGTTATCGTTATGCTCAATAAAGACGCGAACTTCGCCCTCTTCTTCCACGCGGTCAGCAAGGAAGCTGGAAGCGCCGCCGGCGCGGGCGCGGCCTTCAATGTCATAACGAACCACGCCGACGGTGACGTGTGCTTCGCTTTCGACTTCCGCCTGCGCGGAGGCGATGGAGTACAGACGCGGCGTCAGCGGGCGCAGCAGGTCGATTAGCGCCTGAGCATCCAGCTGCGCCGGAGAGAAACGCACCATATCAACGATCGGCGTGGTCGCGGCGTAATGCTGGAGCTGCGCTTTGTCACCCACTAATGGCAACAGCGACTCACTGCGCGTCAGGGTCGCGTAGTTCTCAACAATGTTGGCGGTATTCACCGTCAGCTCGAAGTGCCACTCCAGCGCTTCGGCGAGCGGCAGGGTTTTACCGTCAACCGTCACCGGCTCATCGCCCTTCAGCCACAGCAACTCAACCAGCTCCTTCACCAGAGCCGGATCGTTCTGATACCAGACGCCCAGCGCATCGCCCGGCTGGTAACGCAGACCGGAGTCGCCTAAATCAATCTCAATATGGCGCACATCTTTTTCCGAGTTGCGACCGGTGATTTTCTGATTCACGGAGAGGGTCGCGGTCAGCGGCGCGTCCTTGGTATAGGGGCTGGTGTGGATGTCGTTTACCGCGCCAGTAGCGACGGATTGCGAAGGTGCCGCGACAGGTGCGCGGGACTTCAGAACATCAACCACGCGGGCGCGCCATTCGCTGGCAGCTGCCTGATATTCAACGTCAGCATCGACACGGTCGAGCAGACGTTCACCGCCCAGTTCCGCCAGTTTGCTGTCGAAATCTTTACCGGCCTGGCAGAAAAATTCATAAGAGGTGTCGCCGAGGCTAAACACGGCAAAAGCGGTGTTTTCCAGTTTCGGCGCTTTTTTGGAGAACAGGAATTTATGCAGCGCGACGGCCTCTTCCGGCGGCTCGCCTTCTCCCTGGGTGGACGTCACTATCACCAGCAGTTTTTCACTGGCAATCTGTTTGAATTTGTAGTCGCCAGCATTCACCAGAGTCACATTAAGGTTGGCCGCCAGCAGATCATCACGCAGCGCTTCCGCCACACGACGCGCATTGCCGGTTTGCGAAGCGGAGATAAGCGTAATCCCCGGCATCTTCCCCTCAGGAGCAGGCGTGACGGCAACAGCGTCTGAGCGCGGGTTCAGTACGCCCCAAAAATAGCCGGAGACCCAGGCAAGCTGTTCAGGAGTAAGGTCGGTTGTCGCGGCCTGAAGGCGCGCCAGTTGCTCCGGATTAAGCGGAAGCAACCCAGTCAGTGGAGCCGGTGTCGTCATGCGTCGTTATGTTCCAGTAAGCAAAGCGGATCTATACACAAAATCATTCAAGTTCGCTGTAGCCCAGACTGTAAGCTGAGCGCGCCCCAGGAGCGTACATAAATACGTGACTGGGGTGAGTAAACGCAGTCAACACAGATGCGGCTTGAAGGATGAAGTGTATAAGCGATAAATCCCAAACTGAGGATAAGGTTAACGGTGAGAGGAATAACAATTAAAGAAGGGTTGGAAATAACAAATAACCAAATGAACTAACCTGTTTTAGTTATCGTTATTAACGCCAAAATCGATTTCATAATTGATTGATAATTATTAAATTTTCTGGAAATTCTTAAATTAATTGCCCGTCACAAGGCGGAGAATGGTTTTAGTTAATGATAAAAAATGCGCTTTCCGGTACCCTACGGCGGTTTTTTTATTGCCTGAGAGTTCATCATGTCCACCACGTTGTATAAAGATTTCACCTTTGAAGCCGCTCACCGCCTGCCTCACGTGCCTGAAGGGCATAAGTGCGGCCGCCTGCACGGACACTCGTTTATGGTGCGTCTCGAAATTACCGGTGAAGTCGATCCGCATACCGGTTGGATTATGGATTTCGCGGATCTCAAAGCGGCGTTTAAACCTACTTACGATCGTCTTGATCACTACTATCTGAATGATATTCCAGGGCTGTCCAATCCCACCAGCGAAGTGCTGGCAAAATGGATTTGGGATCAGGTTAAGCCCGTCGTGCCGCTCCTGAGCGCCGTGATGGTGAAAGAGACCTGTACAGCCGGCTGCGTCTATCGCGGCGAATAAGGTTTATTAACGCGTGGGCTGGATGGCAGATTGATTCCAACCCATCCACACGACGTTTTATCAGTGAAAACATTGTCCAGCGCGCGGTGTTAAAAGCGCAGCATATCACCGGTTGCAGGTGCGGTTATTTCCGGTAGCCACAACCGCCCCCAGGCCCCTGTACAGTGACAACCGCATAGTTTTTCAGGTTTGTGTTCTTGCAGAAAGCGCCTGACTCGCCACAGCGTGAACGGTGATGCGCAGCGGAGATGAAATCCGCCGACAAGCGCGTAAATCCGCTTTATACCGGTAATGTTCTGACAGTGCCGGACAATATTTGCGATCCCCCGATGCCCGCATCCCGTAATGATGACTAATCCTTTTGCCGATTGGTAAATCAGTACACCCTCATCCAAAATAGAGTCCGGCTCCGCATCGTGGCCGCCAAAAATGCCATAGGCTTCAGGCGCAACCACCGGTATTTCCCCTGACCAGATAAAGTTTTCGCCAATCGGCAGGGGGTCACGCGTGTACATCATTCGATAGCGTGAATAGTCCACCTCACACGACAATTTTTTTATTTTTCGGGTAATACCAAGAAAAGTCATTGCTGCATAACGTTCGCGCGCAATATCGGGATGGCAGATGATTCGACTGCTATCAGGAAGCCACGGCACGCCGCCGCAATGATCGTAATGACCATGCGAAAGCACCACAGCAGACACATCGGACAGGTCGATCCCCATCGCCGACGCGTTTTGCATAAAACTGCCATCAGGGCCGGTATCGAACAAGATCGACGTAGACTCATCCTCAACCAACAGGCTTAACCCTGGCCGGGCCTTCAACGATTTATCCGCTCCAGCTCCCTTATGATTTTCGAGCAATACCCTGATCCTTAACGCCATGGCCTTCTCCTGTATAAAAGCCTCCCCGGGAAAACGCGGCCTTTTTACTTTACAGGTTTGTAGCAACCATTACTGGTACACAGATTATGATTATGCAACGGCTATCCTTGTTGGGGCGGGGAACGCGCGCCCTGAGCCACACCGAACGCCGCGCCGCCCGGTTTATCCCGGCTGGCGCGGGGAACGCTTGAATTTCGTGTTCTGCTTCTTCAACGTCGTCGGTTTATCCCCGCTGACAGGAGACGAGGTCATCAAATGGGCGGCTGCAACGGTTTATCCCCGCTGGCGCGGGGAACACGCACAGGTTTATATATTTAAATGAATAACAGATCGGTTTATCCCCGCTGGCGCGGGGAACACTGTGGCCGGAATAGCTCGCGCATCATTGCCCGCGGTTTATCCCCGCTGGCGCGGGGAACACTTCGCTGATGCGGCGAATTTTTACGCTACCGGCGGTTTATCCCCGCTGGCGCGGGGAACACGTTTTGCGCTTCTCTTATTTGTTCAAACTGGACGGTTTATCCCCGCTGGCGCGGGGAACACGGTTTTTGCGGTAAACAGCTCAATATTTTCAGCGGTTTATCCCCGCTGGCGCGGGGAACACTTAGCGATTTTATTACCCTGGCGGCAAACGAGCGGTTTATCCCCGCTGGCGCGGGGAACACCCGATCGAGACCTACCTGAAAAGTGGTTTGTCCGGTTTATCCCCGCTGGCGCGGGGAACACTACACGGCGGAAAAATCCTGGTCAGGCTCCGGCGGTTTATCCCCGCTGGCGCGGGGAACACTTCGTCGCTAAGGCGCGCAGAAAGTCGCTCAGCGGTTTATCCCCGCTGGCGCGGGGAACACGCCTCGTCTGAGATAACCTCAACGCCAGACAGCGGTTTATCCCCGCTGGCGCGGGGAACACGCTGACCGGGGGCGAACGTGGACGCTGGTCCACGGTTTATCCCCGCTGGCGCGGGGAACACTTCGCAATCCTCTGCCCACGGCCACAGCGAACCGGTTTATCCCCGCTGGCGCGGGGAACACTTCTTCTTCCGCGCGTTTATTCTCCCGATCTCCGGTTTATCCCCGCTGGCGCGGGGAACACTCACACTCTGCATTTATCACGCAGACAGCCAACGGTTTATCCCCGCTGGCGCGGGGAACACTCACGGTCATATATGTTGTGAATAAACCGTAACGGTTTATCCCCGCTGGCGCGGGGAACACGAGCGGTGGGCGCGTCTCTGTCGGGGGGGCATCGGTTTATCCCCGCTGGCGCGGGGAACACGTTTTTCCCCACTATTTCGCCCACGGATCCATCGGTTTATCCCCGCTGGCGCGGGGAACACTGTAAAATAATCAATAAATAGATAATATATAACGGTTTATCCCCGCTGGCGCGGGGAACACCACAGAATGGCAAGATAGCCACTGGATTAACTCGGTTTATCCCCGCTGGCGCGGGGAACACTGGCATCTTCAGCTCAAACTCATAACGGATCGCGGTTTATCCCCGCTGGCGCGGGGAACACCGCAATAGCGGCCAACACTGGGCGAGCCAGCACGGTTTATCCCCGCTGGCGCGGGGAACACTTTTCATCATATGTACCGTGTTTGGCTGGGTGCGGTTTATCCCCGCTGGCGCGGGGAACACATCGTAAATGACCTTTATTAGAGATATCCAGGCGGTTTATCCCCGCTGGCGCGGGGAACACGCCCTCATCAAAAATATTTACGTTGCAATGTCCGGTTTATCCCCGCTGGCGCGGGGAACACATCACCTACATATATTGCAGAATGATTGCAAACGGTTTATCCCCGCTGGCGCGGGGAACACAATTGAAAGAAAAAAGAGAACATTTCGATTTGCGGTTTATCCCCGCTGGCGCGGGGAACACTTACTGAGGCGATAACCCCTTACGCACGTATGCGGTTTATCCCCGCTGGCGCGGGGAACACCCGCAGCTGATGAAGATACAAAACTGGCAAGTCGGTTTATCCCCGCTGGCGCGGGGAACACATATGTTCACTGGTGATGTGGAATTAAAAACACGGTTTATCCCCGCTGGCGCGGGGAACACTTTACCCCAAAACGCGTTAACGCAATTTATAACGGTTTATCCCCGCTGGCGCGGGGAACACCTCGTCAGGGAGAGAGGAACTTCCTGCTGCCGCGGTTTATCCCCGCTGGCGCGGGGAACACCTCACCCCCCTGTTCTCACCCAGGGCAAAAAACGGTTTATCCCCGCTGGCGCGGGGAACACTTCGTTGTTGGCCAGAACGAAAAAGGCGATCTCGGTTTATCCCCGCTGGCGCGGGGAACACTTCCAGTGTTGCGGATAATATAGGGTTAGTATCGGTTTATCCCCGCTGGCGCGGGGAACACTGACTTCATCTCCCCAAATAGCCTCCGCAAAACGGTTTATCCCCGCTGGCGCGGGGAACACCCGAATACCTGGCCGGAGATAAAATTCAGTGCCGGTTTATCCCCGCTGGCGCGGGGAACACGATTTGATACGCCTTTGCAGGTATTCAATGGTCGGTTTATCCCCGCTGGCGCGGGGAACACCACATCGGAACAATAGAGGATTTGATGAAGCTCGGTTTATCCCCGCTGGCGCGGGGAACACTCGTCAATCCACGCAAATATAATCGCCTGACCCGGTTTATCCCCGCTGGCGCGGGGAACACCGGACAACAGCTATCTCGACAGCGAGACGTTGCGGTTTATCCCCGCTGGCGCGGGGAACACTTTACAATACTCAGAGGAATCCTAATGGCCCGCGGTTTATCCCCGCTGGCGCGGGGAACACGTCAGCGACGCTTTATTGCAGATATTTTGCGCCGGTTTATCCCCGCTGGCGCGGGGAACACTCTTTTTTTACACAAGATGCGCCCTCAAGCAGCGGTTTATCCCCGCTGGCGCGGGGAACACCAGCCCGACGCGTAGCCCGGCAATACTGAACGCGGTTTATCCCCGCTGGCGCGGGGAACACGAAGAGAAACTAATGAAAAATCAAAGTGATACCGGTTTATCCCCGCTGGCGCGGGGAACACCCCGCGATTGATAAAGACTGAAAATGAATGCGCGGTTTATCCCCGCTGGCGCGGGGAACACATACTCCTCTAGTGTCCCCGGCTGGCTATCCTCGGTTTATCCCCGCTGGCGCGGGGAACACTGATCAAGATTGCGGCAGGGGCTGCGGCTGGACGGTTTATCCCCGCTGGCGCGGGGAACACACATCCAGCGGGCGCATCTCCAGCACCGTATTCGGTTTATCCCCGCTGGCGCGGGGAACACTGTTGATATTATCACATTTTCAGAACAAATTTCGGTTTATCCCCGCTGGCGCGGGGAACACGCATAACAAACGGCGGCGGCGACCAGTTCCCCCGGTTTATCCCCGCTGGCGCGGGGAACACCGCAACGAGGATTTTTTGACTGATGATCTGGCCGGTTTATCCCCGCTGGCGCGGGGAACACTAAAACCTACGCCAAACACGAGGATGTGCAGGCGGTTTATCCCCGCTGGCGCGGGGAACACCTGATAATAAATATTCTATCACTACTAACGCTCGGTTTATCCCCGCTGGCGCGGGGAACACATTTAACTGATTTTGCTAAAGTATGGGGTTCACGGTTTATCCCCGCTGGCGCGGGGAACACATAATTTAATAAAAGCCCGTGAGAGAATATTTCGGTTTATCCCCGCTGGCGCGGGGAACACTTTAGAATTAGAATTAATGAATGATTTAAGAGCGGTTTATCCCCGCTGGCGCGGGGAACACATTTAGTTTAACTTGTTCAATGTTTTGATATACGGTTTATCCCCGCTGGCGCGGGGAACACATTTAGTTTAACTTGTTCAATGTTTTGATATACGGTTTATCCCCGCTGGCGCGGGGAACACTTTATTTACAGGACAAACAGGGGGAACTATACCGGTTTATCCCCGCTGGCGCGGGGAACACGCGTAATAAATATTTATTGGCGTCTGATAATTCGGTTTATCCCCGCTGGCGCGGGGAACACATTTTTCAGTTCAGTTCGGTGGTGACGTAAATCCGGTTTATCCCCGCTGGCGCGGGGAACACTTTAATATCGTGGTAACTGGACGAATTTAATGCGGTTTATCCCCGCTGGCGCGGGGAACACTTTAAAATAATATGATTCAATATTATTTGGTACGGTTTATCCCCGCTGGCGCGGGGAACACTTTAGAATTAGAATTAATGAATGATTTAAGAGCGGTTTATCCCCGCTGGCGCGGGGAACACTTAACACGGTGAATTGCTATATCGACCGTATCAGGTTTATCCCCGCTGGCGCGGGGAACACCTCATTAAATGGAAATATCTGAAATGAATTATCGGTTTATCCCCGCTGGCGCGGGGAACACTAATAAAGATTCAGGTCTAAGAGTATTGCTAACGGTTTATCCCCGCTGGCGCGGGGAACACTTCTGTCACCACTAATGCTCTTTTTATTAATACGGTTTATCCCCGCTGGCGCGGGGAACACATATGTTAATGGGATTGAACCGGAATAAAATACGGTTTATCCCCGCTGGCGCGGGGAACACAAATAAATCATTAAATTATTTAGAGTCGGATGCGGTTTATCCCCGCTGGCGCGGGGAACACATAATTTAATAAAAGCCCGTGAGAGAATATTTCGGTTTATCCCCGCTGGCGCGGGGAACACATCGTAAGCTGATATATTTTCATCTATTACTACGGTTTATCCCCGCTGGCGCGGGGAACACTCACCACACGCGTATCCGTCTACTAATTCCTGCGGTTTATCCCCGCTGGCGCGGGGAACACGGTAATTGGGTCTGGGATAACGATTGTATCAGCCGGTTTATCCCCGCTGGCGCGGGGAACACATCTGGTCTACCGGCGCAACCTCTCCGCGAGCCGGTTTATCCCCGCTGGCGCGGGGAACACTGCATAGTGAGGTGTAGACGATTTGTAATTTACGGTTTATCCCCGCTGGCGCGGGGAACACGCTATTTTTGATAAACTCAGACAGGCAGACCTCGGTTTATCCCCGCTGGCGCGGGGAACACAATAACTATTATTTATTTTTTTAAATGTTAACCGGTTTATCCCCGCTGGCGCGGGGAACACATAAATTCCTCACCTAAATCACCGCCAACGGCCGGTTTATCCCCGCTGGCGCGGGGAACACTAATGTACGCTCTCCAGTGATGGTGGACGACACGGTTTATCCCCGCTGGCGCGGGGAACACCGCCTCCAGCACGCAGGATTCAATAAAATCGGCGGTTTATCCCCGCTGGCGCGGGGAACACGTGGGCGAGGCGCCACCTATATTGCGAGTTACCCGGTTTATCCCCGCTGGCGCGGGGAACACGCGCCTCTGTCGGGGGGTCATGCGATCACCGCCGGTTTATCCCCGCTGGCGCGGGGAACACGTACGATATTTAATATAATCTTCATCAACAAACGGTTTATCCCCGCTGGCGCGGGGAACACACTAAACGTATACCATTGTTTATAAAATACTTTTTATCAGCACCACATTCTACCAACATAATTGCAACAATTTAAATTATTAAAGAACAGCTAATTTACTGATTTTGATGCAAAAAAGTTCATAGAATGATTTTTTCTTTAAATTTACCAAAATAGCGTGATCCGTGCATCGCTATGGAAAAATTTATCAGCGCTTTTATACACTCATCGAAATTCGCATAGAGAAAATAAACAATGCAAGGTAATGGATGAGTCACAGACGGCATCGGCAGGCCGTCCGTAAAATTGATAGCGCATCAGGCGATATTTAAATATTTATGCGTTTGCATAGACAGTCGCCAGTTACGTGCAATACAAGTTTCAATACACAGACGCGTCGCGTCTTCTTTCTGGCTAATGGGCTGCAAAGCAATCACGCGCGGTTTATCATCGCTCAACGTGGCTAACAGTTCATCCAGCGCCTCAATATCACGAACTCGCCCAACGGGATGCTTGATTTCATTGGCGCGCTCCAGCGCCTGGGAAAGCACGTCATATCCCCCGCGCATATTCACTTTTGGTGAAACCGTTACCCAGGTGTTAGGCGTACAGCGCACTTCGTGCGTCCCGCTGGTTTCAATCTGACAACTAAAACCACTCTTTTCAAGCAGATCGGTGAGCGGCATGAGGTCGTGAATACAGGGTTCGCCACCGGTGATGACAACGTGACGCGCGGTATAGCCCTGACGATTAATCACCGCCAGCAGATCTTCACTGCTCGCAGCACCCCATTTGTCGCTCTCTTTGGTTTTTGCCAGAATGCTGAACAGAGACACTTCCCGATCGCTCAGTTTATCCCAGGTATGCTTAGTATCACACCAGGCACAGCCGACCGGACATCCCTGTAAACGAATAAAAATAGCGGGGACGCCGGTAAAATAACCCTCGCCTTGTAGGGTCTGGAACATCTCGTTAATCGGGTACTGCATAGCGTTCTCTGTTAAGGGGATAATCGTTAATTATTGCAGATTTCGTCTGCCCGGTCATGCACAGCGGCTGCGCTATTGAACCGATACAAAAAAACCCGCCGAAGCGGGTTTATACGTTAAGAGGTAAAAGCAGGATTACGCCTGGCCTTTGATCTCTTTACGACCGTTGTACGGTGCTTTTTCGCCCAGAGCTTCTTCGATACGAATCAGCTGGTTGTATTTAGCAACACGGTCAGAACGGCTCATAGAACCGGTTTTGATCTGGCCTGCAGCGGTACCAACAGCCAGGTCAGCGATGGTAGCGTCTTCAGTTTCACCAGAACGGTGAGAGATGACAGCGGTGTAGCCAGCGTCTTTCGCCATTTTGACCGCAGCCAGAGTTTCGGTCAGAGAACCGATCTGATTGAATTTGATCAGGATGGAGTTAGCGATGCCTTTTTCGATGCCTTCTTTCAGGATTTTGGTGTTGGTTACGAACAGGTCGTCACCAACCAGCTGGATTTTGTCGCCCAGTACTTTGGTCTGGTATGCAAAACCGTCCCAATCAGACTCGTCCAGACCATCTTCGATGGAAACGATCGGGTACTGTTTGGTCAGTTCTTCCAGGAAGTGGGTGAATTCTTCGGAGGTGAACGCTTTGTTGCCTTCGCCAGCCAGAACGTATTTACCGTCTTTGTAGAATTCAGATGCTGCGCAGTCCATCGCCAGGGTGATGTCTTTACCCAGCTCGTAACCAGCCGCTTTAACCGCTTCAGCGATAACAGCCAGTGCTTCCGCGTTGGAGCCCAGGTTCGGCGCATAGCCGCCTTCGTCACCCACCGCGGTGTTCATGCCTTTGCCTTTCAGCACTTTTGCCAGGTGATGGAAAACTTCAGAACCCATACGGATGGCTTCTTTAACCGTTTTCGCGCCAACCGGCTGGATCATGAATTCCTGGATGTCGACGTTGTTGTCAGCGTGCTCGCCGCCGTTGATGATGTTCATCATCGGAACCGGCATGGAGTATTTGCCCGGAGTGCCGTTCAGTTCAGCAATGTGCTCGTACAGCGGCATACCTTTAGCGGCAGCAGCAGCTTTGGCGTTAGCCAGAGAGACAGCCAGAATGGCGTTTGCACCGAAGTTAGATTTGTTTTCAGTACCGTCCAGGTCGATCATGATTTTGTCGATGCCAGCCTGGTCTTTAGCGTCTTTGCCAAGAATAGCCTGAGCGATCGGGCCGTTAACCGCGCCAACAGCTTTGGTTACGCCTTTACCCAGGAAACGGGATTTGTCGCCATCGCGCAGTTCCAGCGCTTCGCGGGAACCAGTAGAAGCACCTGACGGAGCCGCCGCCATACCTACGAAACCACCTTCCAGGTGTACTTCAGCTTCAACAGTCGGGTTACCACGGGAGTCGATGATTTCACGACCGATGACTTTAACGATTTTGGACATTAGGTTTTCCTCAAGTCACTAGTTAAACTAAAACTTCAGACAAACGGTGCACCGCTGAGGGTGCACCGCCGTTCTAACTTTTTTACTTCGCCTGACGTTTCTGATGCTCGTTGGCGGCTTTAACAAAGCCGGCGAACAACGGATGTCCATCACGCGGCGTGGAAGTAAATTCCGGATGGAACTGACAGGCCACGAACCACGGATGATTCGGTACCTCAATGATCTCGACTAACTGATCATCACCGGAACGGCCTGCGACACGCAGACCCGCTGCTTCAATTTGTTTCAACAACATATTGTTGACTTCGTAACGATGGCGATGACGTTCAACAATCGTCGACGCGCCGTACAACTGACGTACCAGACTGTTATCGCTAAGCTGGCACTGCTGCGCGCCCAGGCGCATGGTGCCGCCCAGATCGCTCTTCTCGCTACGGACTTCAACGTTACCGTCTTCATCGCGCCACTCGGTAATTAACGCCACAACCGGGTACTTACAGTCTGGCACAAATTCCGTTGAGTTGGCGTTGTCCATGCCGGCCACGTTACGAGCGAACTCAATCAACGCAACCTGCATCCCCAGGCAAATGCCCAGATAAGGAATATTGTTTTCACGCGCATAGCGCGCAGTGGCGATTTTACCTTCAACGCCACGATAGCCGAAGCCGCCGGGGATCAGGATAGCGTCCAAATCTTTCAGAATTTCGACGCCGCGCGTTTCAACATCTTGCGAATCGATCAATTTGATGTTGACGGTAACGCGGTTTTTCAGACCACCGTGTTTCAGTGCTTCGATCACTGACTTATAGGCATCCGGCAGTTCAATATATTTGCCGACCATGCCGATAGTCACTTCGCCTGCCGGGTTCGCTTCTTCGTAAATGACCTGTTCCCATTCAGACAGGTTTGCTTCCGGACAGTTCAAGCTGAATCGTTTACAAATATAATCATCAAGCCCCTGAGATTTCAACAGGCCTGGAATTTTATAAATGGAATCGACATCTTTCATTGAAATAACGGCTTTTTCCGGCACATTACAGAACAATGCAATTTTTGCACGCTCGTTGGCAGGAACCGCGCGATCGGAACGACAAATCAGAATATCGGGCTGAATACCGATAGACAGCAGCTCTTTCACGGAGTGCTGAGTCGGTTTAGTTTTCACTTCGCCCGCAGCCGCCAGGTAAGGCACCAGCGTCAGGTGCATAAACAGCGCGTGTTCACGACCGATATCCACCGCCAATTGACGAATCGCCTCAAGAAACGGCAGCGATTCGATATCACCGACGGTACCGCCGATTTCCACCAGTACCACATCATGGCCTTCGCCGCCTTCCAGCACGCGCTCTTTAATCGCGTTAGTGATGTGAGGGATTACCTGTACGGTTGCGCCCAGATAGTCGCCACGGCGTTCTTTACGCAGAACGTCGGAGTAGATACGGCCAGTCGTGAAGTTGTTGCGGCGAGACATCTTGGTGCGGATGAAACGCTCGTAGTGCCCCAGGTCCAGGTCGGTTTCAGCGCCGTCTTCAGTAACGAACACTTCCCCGTGTTGGATTGGGCTCATAGTACCCGGATCGACGTTGATGTACGGATCCAGTTTCATGATGGTCACGTTGAGACCACGGGCTTCCAGAATGGCTGCGAGGGAGGCTGCGGCAATGCCTTTACCCAGAGAGGATACGACCCCGCCGGTCACAAAAATATAGTTCGTTGTCATGCGGAACCTGAGAAGTTAGGTTTAAAAGACGATGGAATAACCAGGACGGGAAAGCAGTATACCCGAACATGACCTACGCCACAAACTTTCATTATTCCTCCTCTTCGTCAGGCTGACATTCACACAGGGAGGGAGAAAATAGCCCCTTTGAGGTAAATGTTTTTGACGTAAATCAAGCGCTTGTTATTTAAAAAATCACACAAATCGCTCTTGACCGCCTAAAACCTTTAGAGATCAATTTCCTGGCGTTTTACTTCCTGCCAAACTTCTTCCATTGTTTCCAGGTCCACCCCGGTCATTTCCAGGCCTCTGGCGGCGACAATACGTTCAACTTCGCGAAAACGACGTTCAAATTTATCGTTCGCTTTTTGCAAAGCGAGCTCCGCTTTCGTACCTAAATGACGCGCCATGTTGACCGTGGCAAAGAGCAAATCGCCCATTTCCTCTTCCAGTTTAGCCTGATCAACAACCGCCTGCCGCGCCTCGAACATCACCTCATCGATCTCTTCATAGACCTTATCGACGACCGGTCCCAGCGTCGTCCAGTCAAAGCCCACGTTTGAGCACCGTTTCTGGATTTTTTGCGCGCGCATTAAGGCCGGTAAGCTGCGCGGAATATCGTCCAGAGCGGAATGCTGCGCTTTTTGCGCGCGCTCTTCCGTTTTGATTTGCTCCCAGCGAACTAAGACTTCTTCGCTATTATCCGCAGAAAGCTCGCCAAAAACATGCGGATGCCGGCGTTCAAGCTTGTCGCTGATGGCAGCGCAGATATCATTAAAATCGAAGCGGCCTTCTTCCTGCGCCATCTGCGCGTAAAACACTACCTGGAACAACAGGTCGCCCAGTTCGCCGCGCAAATCGTCAAAATCCTCACGCGCAATTGCATCCAGTACTTCATAGGTTTCTTCCAGCGTATAAGGCGCGATGCTGGCGAAGGTCTGCTCTTTATCCCACGGGCAACCGTTTTCCGGGTCACGCAGGCGCTGCATGAGGGTGAGAAGACGGTCAATTTGATGGTTAGTTGTCATGGTTTTTAATCGGTTGTAAATACTAGCGACAATTGTAACGTATTATTCTTAACCATTCACGCACAGAGACACTACGGCAACGCCTATATAATAAAATATACCCTTCATACTTCAAGTTGCTTATGTGTTGGCTACGCTCGTTCACCCCAGTCACATAGTTATCTATGCTCCTGGGGACTCACTCCCTTGCCGCCTTTAAGCAACTCGAATTATTTTGGGTATATATTGTTAACAGGTGTTGAACGCTACCTTTCCAGTATAACTTTAAAATTATTAATCGACACACAACAATATAATAATCATATAACTAATTTATTAAAAAAAAACAGATATTTGCACCAGGCATTATAAATAACATCAATTAAGCAAAAAAAAAAATTATGCAAACGCTATAAGTACCCCCCAAAGAGCCTTCCCTTTCAAAAAAACAAATTATTTCACTTTTACGGAAAAACGAGTAGCATGCACGCCAGTTTAATATCCCAAAAAGACCACTTTTTTTGTTTTTTCTGGAACATACATGAAATAAACATATTGAAAGTATTACATATAATATTTTATGAGCCTGTACGAGCATTCAGCCCACAAGAATATATACCCTTCATACTTCAAGTTGCTTATGTGTTGGCTACGGATTACTCGGCCC
>NZ_JBKFSQ010000048.1:0-28682 GCF_046569525.1 Salmonella sp. 741265055_HSA
GTCATTGCTGACTGGCCGGTAAACCGGGTCGGTGAACTGCTGCCGTGGCGGGTCATACTGCCTTCCAAATAGCCTGTACTCGTCAATACGGTTCTCGCTGTACGCTTACAGGTATCCCTATGCTTCAATCTCTGAACCACTTAACGCTTGCTGTCAGTAATTTGCAAACTAGCCTGACCTTCTGGCGCGATTTGCTGGGGTTGCAGCTACATGCTGAGTGGGATACTGGCGCTTACCTTACCTGTGGCGACCTTTGGGTCTGCCTTTCTTACGACGTATCCCGTAACTACGTGGCCCCGCAGGAAAGTGACTACACCCACTACGCATTCAGCATTGCGCCAGAGGATTTTGAGCCGTTCTCGTGTAAGCTGAAACAGGCGGGAGTGACGGTCTGGAAAGACAATAAAAGCGAAGGGCAATCTTTCTATTTTCTTGATCCGGATGGCCACAAGCTGGAGCTACATGTGGGAGATTTAGCATCTCGACTGGCGCAATGCCGGGAAAAGCCTTACTCTGGAATCCGTTTCGGACCTGGAAAATAATCACACAACTTTGTGATCTTCCACCCAGCATTCAATTTTATGTCCCATTCTGTGGCAACCCCCAAAGTAAATTCTAAAAATCCATCAATTTTCAATACATTGAACCTAAAGGCAAGTCCGCCCTTCACACCAAAAGCATATAAATGGACCTCAACTTAGGTCTTTTTTATGCCTGAAATCCAGAAGTTACCTACCTTTCTCGGTTGAGCGCTGTGTTTTTTCCGTTGTTATCAGCATGCTAACCATCAGGACAGAGCCGACAGACAAAAAGTATGTCTGCAATAATGTCTTGAATGTACATATAGTTGCGAGCATCATCGCAACTATGTGCTCATGGATTCTTCAACGTAATGACCTCTGACAAAACCCTAAAGCAAGCGATATCAAATATTACTATTTGGCACAAAGGCGAACAGCGAGCGCCGCATAAGCCGTTATTGCTGTTATATGTCCTCTCGCACTATCGGCAGGGCCACGATCGCCTGTTTGATTATGGTTCTGAAATTCATGAGCAATTGCTGGATTTGCTGGAGCGCTATGGGCCACAGCGCCGTGAACAGCGCCCGGATATGCCGTTCTGGCGTTTGAAGGGCGATGGTTTCTGGGAATTGCAAAACGCGGAATTATGCTCAACCAGCGGTAGCCGCCAGCCACCTAAACGTGAACTCATTGAATATAATGTTGCTGGTGGGTTTGATGTCGACAATTTCGCGCTGGTAACAAAAAAACGTAAGCTAATCGACACGCTAGCGCAGCAGATCCTTGAGGCGCATTTTCCGACCAGTATTCAGGAAGACATCGCTGACGAGATGGGTTTTGATATTCGCACCTCTCTCCGTCAACGCGATCCGAAGTTCCGCCAGGCGGTGCTACGAGCTTACAATTATCAGTGTGCGGTCTGCGGCTTCAATATGCGCCACGACAACGCCCCTATAGCCCTTGAAGCAGCCCATATCAGATGGAAGCAGCATCATGGCCCTTGTGAAGTGCCTAATGGCCTGGCGTTGTGCGCAATTCATCATAAAGCGTTCGATCGTGGTTCGATTGGTCTGGATGAAAATATGCGCGTGGTGGTTTCCGACGCGGTGAATGGTGGCGGGGTGGTACAGCGGCTGTTCTGGGATTTTGCGGGGAAAGAGATCGCGTTGCCGCAGATGAAAGAAAATTATCCGGGTGAACGGTTTGTGGAATGGCACAAGAGGGAGGTGTTCAGAAGAGGACATTGATCTGGGGGGATTTTGAGTGAGGTATACGTTATCTGCTAAAAACAGAATCACATCAAAGGCATCAAAGTAATCGGCCACGGTTCTCGCACTATGGTCTGTAGCGCGCTGGTGGAGTCACACCTATGGTCAAGCGACGCGTAGAGCGCCAGATGAGCCATCATGAGCACAAGCAGAATTTATAAGGGCGGTGCCTTAAAGAGCACAGGGAGATTGTAAGCAACCCGATATTGCTGGCTTTTGCTTAGCCTTGCTGACGGGATTCGTCGTATGAAGCATGAAAATTACCTCATGTTTTATATAAGGATTTGACACCATATCAAAACCGGTAACTCTCAATCTTTCAATGCTATGTGTCAGATCAGGTCGTGATAAGACATAAATTTAAAAATCTATATATCTGGCCAGATAGACTTTTTTATAACAGCTTTATAAATTAAACAAATCTGCCATAGAGACAGATTTGTTTAATTTATAATTAGAGGTTTGCAACGTTATGATATACTTTTTGCACATCATCATCATCTTCAAGGGCATCAACAAGTCCTTCAAAGATTTCTAAATCTTCTGGTGAAAGTTCAACTTCTGATTGAGCAATCATTTCTAATTCTGTTGTTGAAAATTCAGTAATTCCAGCTGCTTTTAGCGCTGCAATTCCTTTGTGCAGGTCTGTAGCTTCAGTATAAATAACGATGTTTCCTTCTTCTTCGGTTACATCACGAACATCAACTTCAGCATCAAGCAAAATTTCAAAAATATGGTCAGGGTCTGTTCCTTTAAATACAATCACTCCAGTATTGTCAAACATATAGCTGACAGCACCTGCCGCTCCGATATTCCCGCCTTTTTTATTAAAAATTGTGCGGATATTAGCAATCGTACGGTTAACATTAGATGTCAACGTTTCAGCGATAACCATTGAACCATTTGGTCCAAAGCCTTCATAACGCCCTTGCACGAACGTTTCATCTCCGCCACCTTTGGCTTTATCAATGGCTTTATCAATAACATGTTTTGGAACCTGTGCTTGTTTCGCACGTTCAATAACGAATTTTAAAGCTGAGTTTGATTCCGGGTCTGGTTCACCTTGTTTAGCCGCAGCATAGATTTCTACTCCAAATTTTGCATATACTTTAGACGTTGCACCGTCTTTAGCCGTTTTTTTAGCAACAATATTTGCCCATTTACGTCCCACTGGAAACATCTCCTCAAAAAATTATTTACATTAATGGCAGGTTAATAACCTGCATGTTTTTCTACCGCATTATATCATAATATATAAATTCTCGTCTATGAGAAATAAAAACATCCAGCTTTTACGGGGGATTACTTTGATTTTAACAATGGCTAATATGGTGGGTAAGTCATTTTTTAATTTTCTTCTGGTTCTTTTTTTATTTTTAATAATTGAATCGCAGCAATAACGTCTTATTGATGGTGGTTTCGCTCATCAGGTGAGGTGGAACGCTTGCACGTCTTGCGACATATTGTGGCGAAACTTAATGGCGAAATTAAGAGCCTATCCCATTAGGGCTATTTTACTTGCCATTTTGGACCTGGGCAGTGCTCAAAATCCTCACGTACTACGTGTACGCTCCGGTTTTTGCGCGCTGTCCGTGTCCAAACTGGCTGCGCCAATAACGCCTGGTGGGATAGTCTCTAAGACGATATATTCCCGCCTTGAGCCGCGTTAATTTGTTGCATACTTTTAAATGGAGGTATACCTCTTGTAGGCTATACCTCCTGCTTCACGTTATCGCTCGATTAACGCAAATACGCCCCAGCCAAAGTATTCTCGCGTCCAGGTGACGTGACGTTTGGGGGCTACCGTCAGTTCTGTTCGAACCTCTTGCGCAAACTCATCGTCAGGGTTTTCCTCCAGCCAGCGGCGCATGGTCATCCACTTCGCGGCTTCATATCTGTCCCAGCCTTGCGGGTCCGCCAGCACCATTTCCACTACGTCATAGCCGAGTTGGTCGAAAAAGGCGACCAGCTCGGGCAGGGGACGAAAATCGGCGACGGATGAGACGCCACAGGCGTGGGCGATCTCTTCCGTTGCGGGGATCTGACGCCAGTACGGTTCACCGATGAGAATGAGCCCGCCAGGTTTGAGGCTTTTGGCCAGCAGATCTATTGTTCCCGCGACACCGCCCGCAATCCAGGTAGCGCCTACGCAGGCCGCTACGTCATATTTTTCCTCGTCGATATAACCGGCCGCGTCGTTATGAATAAAATGTACGTATTCACTGACGCCGAGCTCTTCTGCACGTTGTTTTGCCTGTGTGGTGAAGAGCGGGCTTATATCAATCCCAGTACCTGTAACACCGTAATCGCGAGCCCAGGTGCAGAGCATCTCACCCGAACCGCTACCGAGATCGAGAATCCGCGTGCCTGGCTTCATGCGTAACGCATGGCCCAGTGTGGCGTACTTTTCCGCTGTAAACGGATTATGGATACGGTGTTCGCTTTCGCTAATGGTAAAAATACGTGGGATATCCATTGGGTTATTCCTTTTACTGAGGGCGATTCCCTCAGCGGGAGGGGCTTTTTCAGCCAGCAGCGCAAACAGCTTGCCTACAAAAGTCTCGCCGACCGGCCAGGTGTGACTGTCCGGGCGCTGCAACACAGTGAAGCCAGCATCACCAAGCAGGCTGATATATTCATCATCGCGCCAGGCCTTCATTTGACTGCCGAAACGGGTGGTACAGCCGTTTTCCGCTATCGCCCAGAACTGCGTTGAGCTGGTTTGGGCCTCTTCATCCCAGGCATTTTCCGTTAACAGCAGATGAGGCTCGGCAAGAAACAGGTCGTGCGGACAACGCTGCCAGCCTGGCTGCGCCATGCCCTGGCGTTTAACTTCATCGAAGGTATGCACTTCAACAAGCAGTTTGCCATCCGGTTTCAACCACTGCGCGCAATGACTGATGAGGCTTTGCGCATCAGCAGCGCTAAAGACATTCAGTTCCCCAAACGTCATCATAATGAAATCAAAAGGTTCCGTGGGGTGGTATGTACGAATATCCTGCTGAATGTAGTCAATATTCAGGTTTGCGGCTTGCGCCTGCTGGCGAGCCCATGTGATGGATGCCGGAGAGAAATCTACGCCTGTGCAGTGAAACCCACGCTCCGCTAACAGGCGAGTATAAAAACCGGGTCCACAGCCGAGATCCAGAATGCGGGTGCCAGCGGGTAACTGACGGGTAATCCATGTTACTTGTTGCTCAATCACGGTTAGCCGGCGGCTGGCCCAGTCGTGGTCCTGCGACAGATGATTTTCCAGCATACGTTGACTGAAGGCTGGCTCGTCCCAGGGGATTTTGCCTTCATCGGGTAATAGCCGAATGCGATGCGTTGCAAAAATAACGGCGCTGATATCCATCATCATCTCCTTAGCGATTGTCAGGCTGGGCGCGAACGTTGTTCAGCCCGGTTGTATTAATGCGGTAGGGCTGACCGTTAACGGATTTGATCAGCTTTTTGGTTTTGAGTTTTTTGAATACAGCGAGCGTGCAATCGGCGAGCAACAGCCCTTCGCGGCTATAGCATTCAACGGCGGTGACGCGGCCTGACGCATCGCGGATGTGCGTAATGCGTCCGCCTTTAGCGAGAACGTGTAAGGTACGTTGTTCCTGACGGGATAAATTCATACTGAAGAACCTGTTTAATCATCATAGGCAAAACGTGCAAACACACTGCGGTGTCCGCATTCGATTTCGGCGCATTGATAATCAGTCCGGCCTGAAAAGGTCGGGGAACTGATTATCAGATGATGACATTCTCCAGCATCAAAGCCTCGGGTTGAGTTGAAAGGTATTTACGTCGTGAATGATAACACCTGATTTCTGTAAGTGAATAACCGGGAGTGAAAAGTGTGATCTCAAAGGGAGGATCATGCGTTTAGCAAGTCAGTTGAATAGATCCCGCCGCTACCATAATGAATATTGATTAAACTCATATACCCGATAATGGCCGCTTTGATAATCTCGGCGTATCTTTTTAGCCATTGACAGGGTTGTTGCGTTGGAAATCTTTTTTTTAACCCACTGAAAAATATCACTTAAATATTTTTCATACACAAACATTTATGGTCCGCTGAGTTCGGATCCGGTTTTGTATGGGTTAAAAAAGGTACGTTATGAAAGTCATATGGACTGTCACTCCTGTGGGGTATCAGCGCATAGCGAAACGTTGCCCTTCATGCAGCGTAAAACGGGACTTCACGCCTTCTGGGGCATTTCGGGTTAATTCGCAAAAGAAGGTACTCGATGTCTGGAGTATCTATAAATGTACACACTGCGATTACACCTGGAATATCTCCCTGTTCTCGCGCCTGCCAGTCAGCAAAATTAACCGCGATCTTTATTGCCGACTGATGGCGAATGATGCTGCCACGGTGCAATATTTTGCTTATGACAACGCGATCCTGAAGCGAAATAATGCTGAATTATCGGGGCAGCCTGATTTTCACATTCAGGAACGGTGGCTGGTCAGTATCGCCTCCCACAAGCAGGTCAGTGTTAGCGTCAGGATTTCCCGTTCTTTTCAGGTCAGCTTGCTGTCGATTTTGAAGAGGCAACTCCTGTTAAGCGCAACCGAAATCAAGAGACGGATTGAAACAGGGCAAATAAGTGGCGTCACGATGAAAATGCTTAAATCGCGAAAACTGAAGAATGCGAAATATGATTTGCAGCTCTCAGTTGAAACACTGTATGACCGGCGAAGGATTGTTCTGACCCGTCGATAAAAATAATAAGCTCACCTTATACGTTTAAGTGTGCTGGTATGGCAGCGACGTAACGGAATGAAAGAAGGACTAAGGGACAGGTGAGCTTTAGTTGAATAACCCTTGTCTGTGGCATTCAGTGAAGACTGAATCGCCACGGATAATCCAGATTTTCGCACCAGTGATGATGTTCTATGGGTTCTTTGCGCAAGCCAGCAGAATGAAAAAGGGCGATAAGTTATAATTATCTGTAAAGTAAACAAATATTAACTCAACACAATTAAAAAATAAGAAAAAGTGTCTCACTGTTGAGCTGATATTAATACCCGAATCACTGAATTAGAGTAATGTGATGCTATCCATAGCGTAATTTGTTCTGTTGCGGTTACAGGGGGAGGAATGCACACCTTTAGACCATACTCACTAAGGCATAGCGATCTGTTATATGAAGATATTTCGTTAGAAATACGCGAGCAAATAATCTTATTGATTATCAATACGCTAGGAAATTGCTCCTCTTTTTATGATATGACATTATACTGCTATCATAATAGTCATTCTGACGAAGTTTATCGAAGAATATGTAAAACGTTGCGCAAAGAGTATGGCTTATTCACCTTATATGCGCATTCAACGTCATATCTGGATGAAATGAGTAATCTGTTATTAAAAACAGATGATAAAAGAAAGCATATTGATACCATTGAGCTTGCTTTTAACTATATAGATACCTACCTTCGGACCTATGAAGTTACGCTTGGGTTAGAACCGGATAAGGCGATTAGCGAATTAAATAATATATTTCATGAGCATAGTTTAAAATATCGATATGAAAATGGTAGAATCGTAAGATTGCGCAGAATAAAACGGCTTAAAAATATATGTTATTATTTGTACTCCCCTGGAGAGTATGGCTTTGTCGAATATGATCTTATGGAAGCCTATAATCGCCTGATGCTTAATGATTTTGCCTGTGTCGTAAGGGAGTGTTATGCAGTCTTCAGAAGCGTTCTTATCAGAATTCATGAGAGAAAAAATATCGTATATCATGAACAAGATAGTTTAAATACACTAATGGCTAACCTGATGGCGAGAGGCGTTATATCTGCTGAATATGCACATAAATTTCATTTTTTAAATAATGTGCTGGAGTCAGAAATATTTCTGCCGATGGCGCCAGAAAAGTCGCATCATCACTACGCAATGATGCTCCGTATCTCTGAAGAGTTGGCCTGTAGTATCTATTATCTTACTGAGCGAAGTATATTTTTTCTTACCCAGCGGGCTGAAGAAGATGGTGTTGCGCCATAATAATGATAGCGCTGTCGCTCAGTCAGACTGCATCATCGTTATTTAAATTTGTTCTGACGTCGGAATTTTTTGTTCTGCCGTCTGCTTTTTTAGTGATGAGCTGTTCAATGCAACAATAAGGGGTACAGTACGATGACTGATTTTTAAACCGTATATCATCTGTGTCGCATTTACTCATGGGTATTGGGGCAGGGAGAGAGAAGAATGAGCACTATTTTAAAGCCTTTTTTACTGGCGGTAACCTTGATGTTAATCTTAATAAGGCCTGGCTTTGCAACGGAGGATGGATCGATAACCATGGTTAAAACCTACAGCGCTTATGACTATTTGCAGACCAGGTCGCGGTTGATGCACGCTATCGCCGATCACGGTCTGGTGTTATTTGGGGAATTTGACCATGCCAGAGCGGCACAGAATGTTAACCTGAAAATGCCGCCGACAACGGTTCTGGTTTTTGGCAATCCTAAAGGCGGAACGCCTCTTATGCTGGCGCATCCCGAACTGGCGCTGGATTTACCGTTTCGGGTGCTCATTAGCCAGCAAGCCGATGGGCGAACGTTGGTCAGTTATCATCCCGCCGAAACGCTGCAACGTTATGGTCTTGATGCCGCAGCCATACAGGCTTTGAAAAAACTGGAACAGCTCGTTGAAAAAAGTCTCCATTAAAGCTGAAAATCTGGCCTCTGTCGTTCATAGCGAAAGGGGAATGGGGAGAAAGCAGCGTGGGAATATAGATGTCGAATCCGCGCGTCATCCATTCATGGCCTGCGCGTTGGATATGAGCGTTAATACCATAAATTTCATGCAGAATAATCGCTGCCCGGTGATGGCGGCTCGACAGACTGGAGGCGTTGCTCCCCCCGGATACGCCTGGGCGAAAACTTTTATCATAACGCGTTCTTGATACAAAGAGAGCGGCTGGATTTTCGCCGATCACGCTATGTCAGAGGCGTTGTTCCTGTCAATGTACAGACACATTTTATGGCGTGATTTTTGGTTGATAAATTTTATATTGGTAAACCAATATGATGTTCATATTCAGGAATCAGGGCTAAAGGTGGAACATCAGTCGTGTATTGTCTATTGCCTTTTCTTTCATCTGACTTCACTAGCGAAACGGGGCGCATTATTGTTTTGTTGGTTGACCAGTTTCGCGTTTTTGGTGTGCTACGCGTGCTATCCCTCTTTACAAATGCTATAGTCTGATACCGGGAAATCGCATCGGACGGGCACGACCAATATGAAATCAAACGCTTCTCAGCAAAGACCTTACCAGGAAGTGGGCGCAATGATACGCGATCTGATTGTTCAGACACCGTACCGCCCCGGGGAGCGCTTGCCGCCGGAAAGAGAGATCGCTGAGAGGCTCAATGTGACGCGTACCGTCGTGCGTGAAGCGCTGATCATGCTGGAAATTAAAGGTCTGGTTGAAGTCCGCCGCGGCGCCGGGATCTACGTGCTCGACAGCGCGGATAATAACGAGATGGAAGGCGCTGACGTCAATCACTGTAATGACGCCGGGCCGTTTGAACTGTTACAGGCGCGTCAGTTGCTGGAAAGCAATATCGCTGAATTTGCCGCTCTGCAGGCCACCCGCGAGGACATCATTAAAATGCGCCAGGCGTTACAACTGGAAGAGCGAGAGCTTGCCTCCAGCGCGCCGGGTGGCTCAGAAAGCGGCGATATGCAGTTTCATCTGGCCATTGCCGAAGCGACCCATAACAGTATGTTGGTAGAGCTCTTCCGTCAGTCCTGGCAATGGCGTGAAAATAATCCGATGTGGCTCCAGCTTCATAGCCATCTGGGCGATACGCTTTACCGTAAGGAGTGGCTGGTCGATCATAAGCAGATCCTCGCGGCGTTAATTAAGAAAGACGCCCGCGCAGCGAAGCTGGCGATGTGGCAGCACCTGGAAAACGTGAAGCAGCGTCTGCTGGAGTTTTCCAATGTTGATGACATCTACTTTGATGGCTATCTGTTTGAGTCATGGCCACTGGACAACGTTAATGCCTGATTATACCTGGAATAGCGTGGGCAGACCCAGTCCACGTTTTACCTCCTGTAGCGTCTTTTGAGTGACCTCATGCGCCCGCTCGCTACCTTTTTTCAGCAATTCCATTAGCATTCCCTTATCTGCAATAAAGGTTGCCCGTCGTTCGCGTATTGGCGCGATCAGTTCTTGCAGGCAGGTCTCCAGCTCATTTTTACAGACACGATCGCCTAATCCGCCTTGTTGATAATGTGCTTTCATCGCCGCGACTTTGGCTTTATCCGGATGGAACGCATCCAGCCACGTAAAGACGACGTTACCTTCTATTTTTCCCGGATCGCTAATTTTTAAATGATTGGGATCGGTGTACATCGCGCTGGCCGCACGGTGGATGGTCTCTTCGCTGGCGGAAAGAAGCAGGGTATTGCCGAGCGATTTCGACATCTTGGCGCTGCCGTCAATGCCTGGCAGACGGCTCGTATCGCTCAGGAGCGCCTGACAGGGTCGCAATACCGGCGAGGAGAAAAGACGATTCATCTTATGAACGATCTCATTCGTTTGCTCAATCATGGGCAATTGGTCGTCGCCAACCGGTACCATTTCGGCCTTAAAGGCGGTGATATCTGCCGCCTGGCTAATGGGATACGCCATGAACCCGACCGGCAGGGAACGGGTAAAGCCTTTTTGGGCAATCTCATTTTTTACCGTAGGATTACGCTCCACTCGGGCGACGGTAACAATATTCATATACAGCACCGTTAATTCAGCGAGGGCGGGTAATGCGGATTGCAGGCAGATCGTCGTTAGCGCGGGATCGATGCCGACGGCCAGATAGTCAGCTAACACTTGCGGAATATTATCGCGGATTTTTTGCGGATTACTGCCGTTATCGGTGAGTCCCTGCAGGTCGGCAATCAGGACATACTGTTGGTGATCCTGCTGTAGCGCGACGCGCTGGCGCAGTGAACCGACATAATGGCCGAGGTGCAGCGAGCCGGTGGGGCGATCGCCAGTCAGAATGATGGGAAGGGTGTTCATTAAGGACTCCTTTATGCTTACTGTAAAGCCGAAAGACGTCCCGAAACACAGTAGCCGCCTTTCGGCGGCTACTTAAAGAGGGATAGTGATCCGTGCCGCCTTCAGGAAGGCAGCCACCAGCGGAGATGACGTTGCGTAGCGTTGGATCGTTTCGTGTTCATGTGGTCTAACGTATCACGACTAAACGTAAGGGTAAAGCGGCTGGCGTGTCGTCCGGGCATAAAGTCATATCGCCTGAACAGAGAACATGTTACTGACTTTGAAACGCGATTTTATAATTTGCTGCCCAAAAATACGTGGCGCTGAAAGGCGCATTTTTGATGCAAATCATTTATTACTGTGATAACACTGCGCGCGATAAAAACATTAAATATATTCACATAGTAAATATGTTCTATTGGAATGGTTGTTTTCGATATGACAAAAGTCTAAAAAACCCATTGATGTGAAAAGGAATAAGAATTGTCTATATTCTGATTCTGTGGAATTAAGTAATTTCTCGGATAAAAATAAGAAATGATATTGATATTTCTTTTTTGATATGGTTCTTATAGCGGCTATGGTTATTCAGGAAACGATGCTTGAATGCCTGGCGTAATAGATTTCAGGTCAGTAGCGCTATTGTAAAATGGATTGTTGATGGCAGAAGGTATTTAGCAAGAATCCAGTTATAGCAGATTGTCGGTATTTAATCTGGTATACAGAGACACCAATGAAATGGCTGGAAAATGGAACGTTCTTTCATTGTTGGCGTTCCGTCCTTGTCAGCCTGCTTTGCCGCATGATAATCACGGAGGGGGGATGGACGCCATCTATTTAAAACTGGACGGTATTGAAGGCGAAAGCCGGATCAAAGGTTTCGAAAACCAAATAGAAATTATTGCTTACAACCACAACCCGACGAAACGGGAGTCCGACGAAGCGAGAGGGACATATATTGGAGGATTGACGCTGACAAAGCCTGTCGATCTTGCTACGCCTGGCCTCTATGAGCACTATTGTAACGGGAAAACGGTGAAAGAAGGCGTGCTGACATTATGCCGTAGTGATAAGGGCACAATGCTGCCATTTATTATTTATACGCTCACCAATGTGCGGATTTCACGCATGAGCAATCATGGCGACGCCGAAGGCAGCGCCATGGAGACTGTGGATTTGGTTTATAGTCATATTCGCTGGGATATTCCCGCATTAGCGTCGAAAAGCAAAACACGGCGGCCCCTTCACCGACAGGCGCTGTGGCGATGAGGACAAAACAAGCTTGCGGACTCGCAGTGGGCGATGCGGTATAGCGAAATGGCATTTAGCGGCTTGCGAAGGTCGATGAGCGCTCATGTAACTAATCGATTGCCTGAAAAGGCGATAGCGCATGGCCTTTACACTCGTTATGATTTTTACGCATAGCCGCTAATAAAACGGCATTTTTTATATACACATCAAGTTGATAGTGTGTTTCTGACCTTGACGTAAATAAGCGGGAAAAGCGATGAAACACACCATTGGGATACTGGGGGGGATGGGACCTGCGGCAACGGCGGATATGTTGGAAAAATTTGTTGAATTACGACATGCCAGTTGTGATCAACAACACATCCCACTCATTGTCAGCTCTATCCCTGATATTCCCGATCGTACAGCATGTCTGTTATCCGGCGGGCCTTCGCCATACCGTTATCTGGAGCGTTATCTGCATATGCTGGAAGACGCCGGGGCGGAGTGTATCGTTATCCCATGCAACACTGCGCATTATTGGTTTGATGATTTACAGAACGTCGCGAAAGCGCGAATGATCAGCATTCTGGACGCTACCCTGGGGGATATTCCGCCATCGGCGCGGCACGTTGGTCTGCTGGCGACCAATGCGACGCTGGCGACCGGGTTATATCAAAAGAAAGCTCTGGCGCGGGGGCTGACGTTAATTCAGCCAGAAGAAGCGGGGCAGGCGTTGGTAATGCAGGCTATTTATGCGCTTAAACGTGGCGATAAAACTGCGGCGCAAGCGCTGCTGCTGCCGCAAATCGATAGCCTTATTGCCCGTGGCGCTCAGGCAATTATTATGGGGTGTACCGAAATTCCGCTTATTGTGGCCGGACATGAACGCGCGATAGCGTGCCCGATGATTGATTCCACAGCGTCGCTGGTGCGTGCGGCGATTCGTTGGTATGAGTCCTGGCCGGACACCCGCGCCTCTTTGACCGGGGAACAACGCCTTACCGCCTGAGGTGTTTACAGCGCGGCCTGAAGCCCACGCAGGTCGCGCCAAAATGTTTCGGCTACCTGACTCATGCGGGTATTCATGCGATAAGCATAAGCCTGGATCGGGATAACCAGTTCGTCGGCATCAAGCACTATCAGGCGCCCGTCGGTAATCTCCTGACGGATAGCATACTCAGGCAACCAGGCGATTCCGCAGCCGTCCATCGCAACCTGTTTTAACAATTCACTCATCGAAGAGACGAAAAATGTACTGAAACTCAGTTCAGCATGGCGAGTCAGGGTACGATTTATCAATCGGCCCATATAGGAGTTCTGACTGTAATTAAGCAGGGGAAAGTGCGGCTGCTCAAGCGTATAGCGCGGCTCGCCCCGGCCATTGTTAGCGCAAACCGGAAACAGTCTCGACTCAAACAGGCGGATATTATCAAACGGCGCTTGTTGCAGGTTTTCATCGTGATAAGAAAAGATAAAATCGCTTTGCCCCTCACGTAACATATCCACCGCCTGGTCGACATCTATCGCCTCAACGGCGTAGGTAAACTGCGTCGGCATCTGCTTAACGATGGTCGGCAACAGGCCGAGGGAGAGCGAGTGGGCGGCGGCAATCTTGATTTTACGCAGCGTATAATCACTGCCGCCGCGCAGTTCGGTCAGATTACTTTCCAGTTGCTGTAACAGGTGGCGAACCTGAGAGTGAAAGATTTTACCCTGTTCGGAAAGCTGTAGCGGCGAGACCTGTCGGTTAAACAGTTCAACGCCCACGGCATGTTCCAGGGCGCGAATCCGCCGGCTAAAAGCGGGTTGCGATACGTTGCGGATAATGGCGGCCTGAGAGAAATTGCGGCACTTTTCCAGCGTCAGAAAATCATATAGCCATTTTGTCTCAATATTGTGCAAACCTGCTCCAGTTACATCCATTTACCGTTATCCTGTCAGCCGCCGAAGGGGCATTCTACGTCCATTCGGGCGGCTGACAACCGCTTATCCCGTCCTCTTTCAGAATGCCGTGATGGGGCAGCCTGAAACTAGCGGGAATTACGCCGGTTCAAAGGTACCTTTTACGCAGGCTTTCCCCTCATTAACCATGCGTTTGCCGCGCGCATACACCTGCTCAATGCGTAAATCTGCGCTAAAGACGAGCAAATCCGCATCGTGACCGGGACGGATTTCGCCTTTGCCGTCCAGACTGAGGAAGGCGGCTACGCTGGTCGTCAGCGGACGCAGAGCATCAGTCAGGCTGAATCCGTAGTGGTTAACCAGCGTCTGCAACGTCTCCAGCAAGCTTTCGAAGCCCGCGACGCCGATGCCCGTCAGATTTCCGGCAGCGTCAAATAGCGGCTGGCTGCCGTTGCCGTCTGAACTGAGCGTCACCCGGGAAAGCGGGACGCCGGCTTTTACCGCTCTGGCAATGCCCTCCGCCGGCGCGACGGGATCCGGGATACTGGTGGTAATGTCGATCACGCCGCCTTTAAGCGCAAACGCCAGCGCCTGCTCGAAAAGCGATTCGCTACGGTTGACGTGGGTAGGCAGCAGTTTACCGATCGGCACGTCGCTGTTTTCCAGGATGTCATACAGCGGCTGTAACCCTTTTTTGCTGCTGCCCATATGAAAAACGCTGACACCGGGTTTGCCGCCCAGCAGGCCGCCAACGCGTGATTCGGCGGCCATGCTGGCGAGTTGATTCCCGCTGGGCGCGGCGGAACGGTGGTCGGAGACTGCGCATTTCACGCCAATGACGCGATCGATCAGCGCGACGTCTTTTTCTACCGAGCCAGTAATGGTCGGCGACGGAACGTGATAAGCGCCCGTGAGCATCCAGGCGGTGATCCCCTCCTCATTTAGCGCTCGCGTTTTGGCTAACAGCGACGCGGGATGACGGCTGACGGAGTCGGTGCCAAGCAGGCCGACGACCGTTGTTATCCCGGCTTCCGTCAGGCGGCTCAGGGAGACTTCCGGCGTCCGCGTCGTCGGCCCCGCTTCGCCGCCGCCGCCGATCAGATGAACGTGTTGGTCGATAAAGCCCGGGCACAGCATACGGCCGCTAAGATTAATTACCGCACAGTCCGGTACGATATCGCCGGGGATGTCAGCGCCGACGGCAATAATTTTGCCATTCGCGAGCAGAACATCGCAGATGCCCCGGTCTTCTGGCGCAAACAGGTGCGCACCCTGTAATAAGGTAAACTCCGCGGCGGATAAATCAGGCATGATAACTCCTTATTAAACAATAAGCTGCATGACCCAGATCGACAGCAGCGCATTGATGGCGCAGACTGCGATAATATGCGGGTAATATTTGGCGTTGACTTCGGCAGTACCGAGACAGCGGCCGACATTCTGTACCGGGTTTCCCATCAGGTAAATGGCTGGCAGTAGCACGGTAACATCGTGGCCGCTTAGCGCGCCGGCGGTAGCCAGACTGGCCGCCACGCCAACGGCGCCGCCCATACTCATCAGCGAAGCCAGAAGCACCGTAGCCGCTTCGCCAGGAAGCCCCCACAACGCCATCACGGGCTGGCAGATATGGCCTACCCAGTCGAGCAGACCGGTAATTTTCAGCGCCTGAATAATGACAAATGCCATGACCACATTGGGTAACAGGTTGGTCGTGGCGATGGTAAAACCGCGGCGTGCGCCATCGATAAACATATCCATGACATTCTTACGTACCTGAGTCGTCATGATTGGGCTCCTTGCGCAGGGTGACGGCGTTCTTCGATGTTAATCCAGACGCGCAAAAGGTTTGCGCCGATAAATTTGAATAGCAGAATGACCACCAGCGGAATGATGACTGACGTTCCCAGAAAGGCGAATACCGCAACGCCGGAGGAGAAATAGTTGGTGATAATAGCGCTGCCGCTGGTCTGCCAGGCGGCAAAAATCACTTTATCGCGTTCGGTGATTTCACCTTCCTGCGCCAGCTCTTTGGTCATACCCGCCGCGGCGTCGGTATTTTGCAGGTTGGCGATCAGCGCCAGTGAGCAAATGCCGGGAATGCCAAGCAATGGTTTCAGGATGGGTGTCATCAATTGCTGCGCCGCCCGCAGACCGCCCAGTCCATCCGTAATCGCGATGATACCCAGAGAAAGGATAACCGACGGTGCCAGCTCCAGCGCAAAAAGGAAGCCATCTTTCGCGCCCGTTCCGCCCGCGCCGCGAAAGGTCTGCGTACCGGTCACATGACCGAATGACCCGTTGAGTACGGTAAAATCAAAAACGCGCCACCAGCCTTCGCTTCCGGAAAATACGCCGGAAAAGAAAATAATGGTGAGAAAAAACGCCAGGTATCCCTTTATCCCGACCTTTTCTGTATCAAGCGGCATGGCCGCCCCGTCCACTTGTTGCGCCATAGCGATCCCCGAATTTTTTTGATGATGTGTTGGTTGTAGCCACAGGCCAAAAAGCCCGAAACAGAAAGACCTTATCAGCCATAAGGGTAAGGACAAAATGCAAGTATGTATCGTGCTATGCGTTTCTTGCATAGCAGCGCGAAAAATCACCATCCTCGCTACTGCCGGAGGCGCGGGGAACCGTGGACGGTATAACGCGCGGTAAAAAAGCAAAGAAACAGGTGTTGACGCAGGCCGGAGCCGGGAGCAGGAAAAAGGGGGAATAAATTTGACGTTAGTCAATTTCACGCCACTTAATTATCGTTGTTAAAAAATAGGATTTTTTAACCTAAATTTTACTTTTTTACTGTAATTTTTCACGCCTTAAGAGGAATTGTCACAGTCAGGTCAGTAGCCGCTGATGGATCAGCTTGCGCCCTAAGAATCCTGCGGGCAGATAATAAAAAACGAATAATCGAATTAATTTCATGATGTGATTTATTTATAATTGTGATGATTTGAGAGGAAGCGATAATCATCATAATGGAATATATAGCCAAAATAATTCGAGTTGCGTAAAGGCGGCAAGGGAGTAAGTCCCCGGGAGCATAGATAACGATGTAACTGGGGTGAGCAACGGCCCGTCAGGGCGAGGCCCATGGATGGGCCGGGTAATCCGTAGCCAACACAGAAGCCACTTGAAGTAGGAAGGGTATATAAAATAATAGGCAGATTGATAGCACTAATAACCATAGAATAAGTATAGTTTTTAGTGGCATCTTTACCTTGAAATAACGTGTTGAGGATGTGCTATTAAAAAACAGATCCGCATTGCGCCGCGAACAGCGTTAAAGATACAACCCGGTGCAGATAGCGCGGGTTTACTCTACCGCTTATTCACGTATCACAAACCGTTTTTGTTTTATCTGCTGTGCGGCGCTGATCAGCGCGGCAAAAAAGAGCGCCGCGGCGCCGCAAAGCGTGGCGTTGATAATTGCCGACGCGCCATTGCCTGACAGACTGGCGGCGAGCGGACCGAGAATTTGCCCAATACCATACGTTAGCGTCACCAGGCCTAACAAATTAATATTACCCGGCGCGCTGAGCTGTCGGGCAAGCGGCATCACCAGCGAGGTTGTGCCCATAAACGTGGCGCCAAAACCAATACTGCTCAGTATTAACAGCAACAGCGAGTCGCTGGCGAGAGACAGCAGTACGCAGGCGCTCTGGATCAACAGGTTCGCGGTCAGGCATGGCAGGACGCCCCAATGTTTTGCCGCCCACAGCCAGCCGAAGCAGCCGGGAATGATCGCCAGGCCGACCAACGACCAAAGGTGCGCCGTGAGTAGCGGAGAGCCCGCGCTTTTCGCCATCAGCGGCAAATAGGTGGCGACAATGATGTAGCCGAATCCGGCGAAACCGTACAATAGCGCCAGTTGCCACCAGGGCATAGGCTGATTTTCGATTCTTGCTAAGGGCGCAGGCGGCAGCGCATGAGCGCGGGGGGGAATCAACATTGCCACGATTAATAGCAATATACCGGCGAGCGCTCCGGCCCCCAGCCATAGCGAATGGGCCGAAAGCGCATAATGTAAACCGCCAATGACATATTCGTTGCCCAGTGCAATCCCGGCCCCGACGCCGGAAAAGAGCGCGGCGATCACAAACGGATGGCGGGTATGATGCAACACAATCATTGATCCAAAAATCATCATTCCCGCACTCGCGACGCCTGCCAGGAAGCGCACCAACATGACGACCGCGGGCTGAGTAAATATCGCCATAGACAGAATAAGAATACAGGTGGCGACCGCCGAAGCCAGCAGCATGGGGCGTAGACGAGAGGGGAGATGAAAAAGGCCAAAGGAAAACAGTAAGCTTCCCGCCAGGTACCCTGCATAATTGGCGCTGGCAATCCAGGAGAGTTGGTTAAACGTTAGCTGCTTTTCCGCCAGCATTACCGGCAGCATGGGGGTATACAGAAAGCGGCCAATTCCCATTCCCAGCGTTAATACCATCATACCGAAAAGCGCCGTAAAAATGGGATGGCGAGGTGAAGCGATCTGACCCTGAACCATGGTATTTCTCTCTGCTCAAGTAAGGCAGGAATGCCGGATTGTTGTTGTAAATGATAATAAAAAGTAAAATTAATGTTTCAAATTTGCAAGAAAAGAAAGTGAAGCGCAGGCGAATAACGGATTGAGAAGAGGGGCATCGGTGGGAAATGGCATTAAATTAATGCCTCCCACGTGTGGGGTTTGGCTGTTAATCTGAACGAGAATTGCGCCTTCCCCTTCTTAGATACTGAGCAGTGCCGGTATTTGCGACAGTAAATATAACACCAGACCGATAGCGCCGCCGACCAGCGTGCCGTTCACGCGGATAAACTGCAAATCTTTACCGATATTAAGCTCAATCTGCTGCGACATATCGCGCGCATCCCAGCCTTTTACGGTATCGCTGATGTGGCGCGTCAGGAAGGCGGCGAATTCCGGCGCGACCCGGTGCGCGGCCTGTTCCAGATGACCGTTAAGCGAGGCGCGTAATGCGTCGTCGGCGATCAGCGTCTCGCCAAACCATTGTCCGGCATGAGCGATGCGCTGCTTTACCTTCGAGTCTTCGGCGTTGATATCTGTTTTTAACCACTGGCGTAGATCCGCCCAGATCTCGCCGAGATAACGGTTAAACGCCTCATCTTCCTTCAGGTAACTTTTAATGTTTTCTGCCCGGGCAGCCATTTCCGGATCATGTTTAAGTTTATCGATCAGCTTATACGTCGCGCGATCGAAGGCATGACGAATCTGATGCGCGCGGTCGTGACTGATATCATCCAGCAGAGAATTTACCGCGTCGGAGACCAGTTCAGCGCTGTGTTCTCCCAGCCATTCGGTCGGCAGAATCTTCGCTTTTAACGGATGTTCGGTCTCCAGCCAGCGTATGATCTGTCTGGCGATAAATGTTCGGGAGCTGTCACGCTGTAACAGGGCGATAAGCTGGGCGATCAGCGTATCGAGTAACACCTGGTGACGATCGTTTTTGGTCATGCTTTCCAGCATCAGGGCGCTGGTGCCGGAAAGATCCACTTTATCAATCGCCTTATGTACCGCTCGCTTGAGCAGCCGCTGAATACGGGCGTCATCGGTCAGTTCCAGAAAGCCGCTCATAATTTGCAGCAGATGCTGCCCGACCCGGCTGGCGTTGTCCGGCTGGCTGAACCAGTTTCCGATAAGCAGCGCGGGTTCATGGCGGCGGATTAGTGCGATCAGCGACTGCGTATCAAGGAACTTCTCCTGCACAAATTGCCCAAGATTTTCGCCGATTCGGTCTTTGTTACGGGGAATAATCGCCGTATGTCGTGAAATAAACGGAATGGGGATGCGGCGAAACAGCGCCACCACGGCAAACCAGTCCGCCAGCGCGCCAACCATCGCCGCTTCGGCAATAGCTTTTACGCCCAGCACCCAGAAACTGGGCGGCAGGAAAAGCGTGGTTACAAACGTCGCGGCGGCTATCAGCAACAGTGAGAGCGCCAGGCGTTTGGCGCGTTTGAGTTCGGCGATTTTATTCATAGGGTTAAGGATAGAGCCAGACGGCAGGAACGTGCAAAAAACATCAGATTATCCTGTGCCGGATAAGCCTCTATCCGGCAGAGTAGTTACTTCTCAGCGGCCAGTTCTGCCGCCTCATGCTGGCGCACGCGCTGTAATAGTGTCGCCAGAGTGAAGACCACAATCACCCCGGCCACCGCTGCCAGCAGGTGAAACGGCAGTCTCCCGCCGTGAAACCACAGCCAGCGGCCAACTTCGACCGACACCGCCATCACCGTCAGAATCACCATGTTCAGCGAGGCTGAAACGGTCCCTTTTGGCAAGTTGTTGGAGAAAAGCGTGAAGCGAAACAGCGTCGGGAAAATCATGCCAATGCCGAACGCGTACAGGCTGGTGCCCAGCACAGACCAAAGCCAGACGTGCGGCAGAAGAAGATTACCGAGGAGCAATGTCGCCAGCCCGCTTAACTGAATTGGTACGGCGCGCCAGATAAAACGCGGTCGGGTCGGATCTTTCACCAGGCGCACAACGATCATATTGGCCACGATCACCGCGCCGAATACGGGCACCTGCGCCCAGGCGAATTGCGAAGTACTCATCCCGCCGGCATCGATCAGGATCACCGGCGACACCGCCACCCAGCTCATCATCGGGATGTAGCTCAACGACAGCGTCGCCGCCCCGGTGAGAAAAATCGGGTTGCGAAACACATTACGAAAATCGCGCAGTACGCTCACCGCGCTGAACGGCACCGCGCCGCGTTGCACCGTTTCTGGCATCGCCAGCAGCAGGCCGCACAACGCCAACAGTCCCATCACCGCAATAATACCGAACAGTACCTTCCAGTGAACGAAGTGCATCAGCGCCGCGCCGGAGAGCGGGCCGATAACCGGAGCGACCAGCACAATGGAGGTAATAATCGCCATCAGCTTAATGGCTTTGGTTTGACCGAAGGCCTCCTGTACCGTGACGTAGCCGACCGTTGCGATAAAGCAAATGCTGGTGCCCTGCACAAAACGGGCAACCAGAAACTGTGTCATTGAGGTCGTCAACAGCGTTGCCGCGCAGGCGAGAGTAAAAATTAATGCCCCTGCAATCAGCACTGGCCGGCGGCCAATCCTGTCGGATAGCGGCCCCAGAAGCCATTGCAACGCCATTCCGCCCGCCAGATAGAGACTGACCGAGGCCGGCGCAAGACTGACGTCAGCATTAAAATCGCGCACGACGTTAATGATGCCAGGCTGAATCAGATCCGTCGTCAGATAGGCGGCAAAATCGTACAAAATCAGCGCCATCGGGAAAAATAACGTTGTGGCGCGTTGGGAGAAAAACTGAATAATCCGTTGCATAAAAAATGCGCTCCATGTCGGAGAACCCCATGATGGGACAGCGAAACTCAATACCGTCATCGTGACGTCAGGCAGGCGATAGAAACAGCGGCTGCGGATGTACTGAATTTCATGTAATCAAAAACGCTGCCGGTGAAAACACAGACAGGAAAAGACGCGTTCTGAATCTCGTCAGAACGTGTGGCGATTACAGATAACAATCAGCACATCACACCTCGGGAAATTTACGTTGCACGGAAAATATACACATTAAGTGTAATTAAATTTTGATGTTAATCAAAAGAGTTTGTCTGGTTAATAAAGATAAAGGCAGGGCGCGCAGACTGGCATTTTGCGTGTTCAGTTCCGAAAATGCATATGCATTACAGATAACAGGATTTATCTTCCGTCGCGCCTCGCAATGCTGAAAAGGTACGGATGAGAAAGGAATTTTCAGGAGGTAGAGTCGCAGCATCCTGGTTAGGGGGTGACGGAGCGCCATGAAAAAATCGACGACCTCAACACCGCATGATGCGGTGTTTAAAACCTTTTTGCGCCACCCGGAAACCGCACGCGATTTTATGGAGATTCATCTGCCGGTGTCGTTACGCCAGCTTTGCGACCTGCGGACGCTAAAGCTGGAGCCCGGCAGTTTTATTGAAAAAAATCTGCGAGCCTATTATTCCGATGTGCTTTGGTCGCTGAAAACGCGCGAGGGCGACGGTTATATCTATGTCGTGATTGAACATCAGAGCACGCCGGATGCGCATATGGCGTTTCGGCTGATGCGGTATGCGATGGCGGCAATGCAACAGCATCTGGATGCGGGGCATAAGCATCTTCCGCTGGTGGTGCCGATGCTGTTTTATCACGGTGTTGATAGCCCGTATCCTTTTTCGCTGTGCTGGCTGGATGAGTTTGCGAACCCGGAAGTGGCAAGAAGACTCTATGCCGCTGCCTTTCCGCTGGTCGACATTACGGTGGTATCGGATGATGACATTATGCAGCACCGCCGTATTGCGCTGCTGGAGCTCATTCAAAAACATATCCGCCAGCGCGACCTGCTGGGACTGGTTGAACGGATTGCTTCGCTGTTAGTTACTGGTTGCGCTAATGACAGGCAGCTTAAAGCGCTGTTTAATTATCTTATGATTCAGCACGGACATACGCCTCGTTTCACCACGTTTATTCGTGATGTGGTAGGGCATGTCCCGCACACTAAGGAGAGACTGATGACGCTGATAGAGAGGATCCGCGCAGCGGATCGCAGAAAAGGGGAACGGCAAGGAAGACAGGTTGGTCTGGAGGAAGGATTAGCAGAAGGATTAGAAAAAGGGCTGGAAAAAGGTCAGCATGTTGCCGTATTGCGTATCGCCAGACAGATGCTGGCGGACGGACTTGACCGCGAGACTGTCCAGCGGTTCACCGGCCTTACGGCTGAAGAGCTTCAGGATGTTAGCCACTAACGCGGTTCCAGTCTGAATGTTGCAGGCCCGGTGCCCGCCGGGCAACGCTCTCTATAATTATCGCTGATAACCTCACGAATATACCGAACTTTACCGATAGCGCCAGCCATCTCTACTACCCTTATTGTTCTGAGCGGCATTTACGGCTGCCTTAATGACGATAACAAGGAGACATGTGATATGGCTTACCAGACAGTGAATCCTGCCAATAATCAGCTCATTAAAGAGTATCCCCCCCACACGGACGCGGATATTGAAGCCGCGCTGCAAAAAGCTGACGCGCTCTATCACTCCGACTGGTCCAAAGGAGAGATTGACCAACGTCTGCCGGTACTGCATAAGCTGGCTGACTTGATCGACAGCCGTGTTGAAGAACTGGCAAAAATCGCCAGCCAGGAGATGGGCAAGCTCATCGAGCAGAGCCGTGGCGAAGTCAAACTGTGTGCGCAGATCGCTCGCTATTATGCGGATAACGCGAAGCAGTTTCTTGCCCCGGTGCCTTATAAAACCGAGTTTGGCGACGCGTGGGTAGAACATCATCCGATTGGCGTCATCATGGCCGTTGAGCCGTGGAACTTCCCGTACTATCAGTTGATGCGTGTGCTGGCGCCGAACCTGGCCGCTGGTAACCCGGTGCTGGCGAAACATGCCAGCATCGTACCGCACTGCGCCGAGACGTTTGCCCATCTGGTGCGCGAAGCCGGCGCGCCGGAAGGCGCATGGACCAACCTGTTTATTTCCTCCGATCAGGTGGCGAACATCATCGCCGACCCGCGCGTGCAGGGCGCGGCGCTGACCGGATCTGAAAAAGCAGGGAGCGCCGTGGCGGCACAGGCGGCGAAGCACATTAAAAAATCGACGCTGGAACTGGGCGGGAACGATGTGTTCGTCGTGCTGGATGATGCCGATCTTGAGAAAGCGGTGAAAATTGGCGTACAGGCACGGCTCACTAATGCGGGGCAGGTATGTACGGCGGCGAAGCGCTTTATCCTGCATGAGAAAATCGCCGATCAATTCCTCAGCCAGTTCACCGAGGCGTTCAGGAAGGTGAAGGTGGGGGATCAGATGGACGCTTCTACCGAACTGGGGCCGCTGTCGTCGAAAGATGCGCTGGAAACATTGACCAGACAGGTCGAGGAAGCGGTGAAAAATGGCGCGACGCTGCACGTTGGTGGCAAGCCGCTGGAGAGCAAAGGCAACTTCTTTGAGCCGACCATTCTGACCCACATTACGCGTGACAATCCGGCGTACTTTGAAGAGTTCTTCGGCCCGGTGGCGCAGATGTATGTGGTGAAAGGCGATGACGAGGCGGTAAAACTCGCCAACGATTCCCACTACGGCCTGGGCGGCGCGGTGTTTAGTCAGGATATCGAGCGCGCTAAACGCATGGCCTCCCGGATTGAAACCGGGATGGTTTATATCAACTGGCTGACCGACACCGCAGCGGAGCTGCCGTTCGGCGGCGTTAAGCGTTCGGGCTTCGGACGCGAGCTATCGGATCTGGGGATTAAGGAGTTTGTAAACCAGAAGCTGGTAGTGGTGCGCCGCTAATCCCTGTTGCCCCTCTGAAAACGGGAGGGGCCTGGCTTTTTTGCAGCGAAGGACGCGGATCTTAAATCTGAACGAAATAAGCGAACAAAACACCCTCAATCGCCCTCCTTATTTATCCACGTTGCACTAACCGTGCTTTTTATCCCGGTATTGTTTGTACAGACATTCATGATGCCCGCATTTTCTGTTCTATGCGGAGGCTGGTATGGAATTTTACGAGAACCGCCCCAGACAACCATTCATTGGCTTTGTGCAGCTCAGACGGGCGCTAAAAAGGTGGTGGCTGCGTAAGCGGGCCTGTCAGGCGCTGCGACGAATGAGTGACGAGCAGTTAAGGGATATTGGGTTGGAAAGGAAGGATGTGGAATAACAGATAAGAGCCAGTAAAACTGGAAAGGCTGGATAATCTTATCTTAACCTCTCCAGTAGGCGGATATCCGGGAACGCTAATTTTCCTGCCAGGCTTTCTCGATCAGCAGTTTGGCTTTATCCAGATCGTGTTCGTTACGCACAATCAATTCGACGTCGCCGGTTCCCCAGTGGCCAATGTTTGTGACGTCCCGGCTAAATCCTTCTTCAAGCTGGATATGCTGTGGATTAATTTTCAGCCACAGGCGTAGGTGTGGGTCGGTCACGGGATAAACGGCCACGCACAGAAAGTTACGAATGAGGCGGAAGGCGTCATAGAGCTTAAGCTCTTTAAACTGAACCTCATCACTGAGTGACAGCACATAGCTTTTTAGCTGTTCATATAATGAAAGCAGCGCGGGAGAGGCTGAAGAGAGCTGTTCGCGCTGCGTGCGGGTATGGCGTTTACCGCTGCTGACGGAACCGTTCGCGATGATGTGCTGAGGGCTATTTTCGACCACGGCGTTAACCAGTTCCAGCATTAACAGGTCGTCGGCAAAAAGCTTGTAGCGAATCAGGTTGATATTGCGGTTGATTTGCTGAACGGCATGTTCGTCGTATTTATTAAAATCGGCGGCAATACAGATTAACCGTGTGCCGGACCAGTCAATGGCTTTGGCCGCGGTTTTACTTATTTTTTCCATCACCAGCAACTGAAATTCCGCTTTATGATCGAGCAGCCAGTCGAGATAAAACAGCCCCTGGTTAATGACGTTTTCATTGCTGTGGCGCTTATATTCAATAATCACCGGGCAGTTATTTTCGTCGAGGCCGAGGGAATCAATTCGCCCACGATGGGTTTTACCCGTGTGGTATTCGGTCTCGAGAAAGCGGACGCCAAGGAACGTTTCCATATGGGATTCGATCAGCATTTGCAGATCTTTTTCAATGGCTGCGGCTTTGCCCGGCAGTTCTTGTACTTTCCCGCCACCGAGGCGGAAAAGCTGGATATCGCTCATGGATCCCTCCTGAATTTCATATTACCGGGTATGATACTGCACAGAGTAGAATCAGAAAGCATAAAATTGAGTCTGAGGATATGTTATTTGTGGTAATTTATTAATTTGAAAAGAGAAAATGGCAGGAGCGCCAGAATGAGTACGTTTGACACGACGAAAATTGCTTTAAAAGATATCCTGGGGCAGATTACTGATGGACGGGTACAGTTGCCTGATTTCCAGAGAGGATGGGTATGGGATGATGAGCATGTCCGGTCTTTGCTGGTCAGTATTGCCCGTTCTTTTCCCGTTGGTGCGGTTATGCTGCTGGAGACTGGGGGAGAAGTTCGCTTCCAGGTGCGTCCCGTTGAAAATGTAGAATTGCAGAAAACCGAGCCTGAGATGTTGATTCTGGATGGCCAGCAACGTTTAACATCCTTGACTCAAGTCCTGATGCTGGATACGCCCGTTAAGACTTTTAACGAGAAAGGAAAGCAGATAGACCGTTTTTATTATATTGATATTGAGGCCGCTCTGGACAATAGGCTTGATGAAGCTTTTATTTCTGTTGAAAAGTCTAAAAAAGTAACGATGAATTTTGGTCGTGATATAAAAACTTTTGTTAACTCATTTGGGGAAACGGTTGAAATGGATTTTTCTACCGTGCAAAAAGAGTGCGAAGCATTATTTTTCCCTTGTAACCAAATTATCAACTCTGATGCATGGGAAAGTCATTTATATAAGTGTTCACAAGAAAAGTTTTTCACTTATATGCAGTTCCGTGAAAAAATTCTGAATGCCTTTAGGAACTATTTGCTGCCTGTTATTAAATTGGGTAAATCAACTAGCAAAGAGGCCGTTTGCCTGGTGTTTGAAAAGGTTAATACCGGTGGTGTTCCACTATCCGTATTTGAACTGGTGACCGCCAGTTTTGCGGCTGATGGGTTTAATCTTCGGGATGACTGGTTTGGCAGTAATTTGCGTCAAAAATTTGGCCGCCGAAATGTACTGAATAAAGAAGCTATCCTACAGGGCGTAGAGCCGACTGACTTTTTACAGGCTATCAGCATATTGAATACGCTAAAAAAACGGCGTGCCGATCTGGCCGAAGGGAAGACAGGGAAATCAGTTACTGCAGTAAGTGCTAAACGAGTTTCAGTATTAGCGCTTTCTCTTGAAGATTATCATTGCTGGGCCGACGATGTGGAAAAAGGCTTCTTACTTGCCGCTAAATTTCTCCATCATGAATGTTTTATGCACTCATGGGATCTGCCTTATCGTACGCAGCTTGTGCCGCTGGCGGCAGTGTTATCGCAATTACAAGGCAATTGGCTGGAGCCCAAAATTTATGACAAACTGGCGCGCTGGTTCTGGTGTGGCGTATTGGGCGAGCTCTACGGCGGCGCGGTAGAAACGCGTATTGCGAATGATGTGGAAGAGTTATTAAACTGGATTGAGGGGGAAGGTGAAGAGCCCCGGACGATTTATGAAGCCTCATTCCAGCCTGGGCGTTTATTGACGTTACGCTCCCGATTGAGCGCCGCGTATAAAGCGCTAAGCGTGTTGATCCTACGCAATGGTGCTCAAGACTTTTTCTGGAAGTCGACGATCCAAAAGTTAGATTATGGTGAGATTGCACTTGATATTCACCATATTTTCCCAAAGATATGGTGCGAGACTAATAATATTAGTCCAGCAGTGTATAACTCTATCATTAATAAAACATCAATCTCCTATAAGGCCAACCGAATGATTGGTGGGAGATCTCCGGCTGAGTATCTGTCGCAGATCCAGACGCATCCGCAGGTCGGTCTGGAGAATGCCGAGATGGATGCGATCCTACGCAGCCACTTTATTGAGCCTTCGTTGTTACGGCAGGATAGTTTCGAGGCATTTTTTGCCGATCGAAAAAAACAATTGCTGAAATTGATCGAAGCGGCAATGGGGAAAAATATTAGTCAGGATGATGTTGCTGAATTAGAGACAGCAACAGACGAGATTGATGCCTGATACTGCAACCCAGGTACGAATTAAATCGCACCTGGGTTTCCTGCCTATTTAGAAGAAATCACGCGGATAAACGTTTGAACTTGCTTTTGTTTACATACTGACAGCTTGCTTACTTGCCGTAAAGACTCAACCAGCTCAGGCTCTGGTGGTTTCACGGTCAGTACGATACAGCCTTCCATCACTTTGATATCGATTTTGGTGCCGGTGGCAAAACCGGCGGCTTCCAGCCACTGGCCTTTCATGATAATCGCCGGAATATGCTGGTGATCTTCAAAGCGGCTCGCATAACTGACGGTGGCGGCGCGATTATTTGCCGGGGAGACTTCTGGATCGGTGAATTCTGCAATAGAATGGACGGTAGTCATGATGGCTATTCCTTGAAAATAGTGATTGTGATGAGCGATATGGCCGTGTTCCCGCACGGCCATATCGCGCTAAATACCTGTACATAACATCAGTAAATAAAAGAAAAGTCCAGCTGAAAATAGACTGTAATAGGAATATTCAGGAAGGAACTGGATATATTTTTGACGGTTATGATTGCGAAAAATAATATACACAAAATCATTCGAGTTGCATCAAGGCGGCAAGAGAACGAGTCCCCAGGAGCGTATATAAATACGTGACTGGGGTAAGCGAACGCAGCCAACGACGAGGCAGCTTGAAGGATGAAGTGTAAAAAAGCGCACCGGTCAGGCGCGCTTGAAAATAAGCGTCAGGCTTTTTTACGCGAGGTTTTTTTACCGCCGCTGGCGGCGCGTTCGGCCTTAATTTTTTCCAGCAGGGCGGCAGCGCTGTTTTCACCGCTGATAAGACTTGGGTTTTCCGCACGCCACTGGGCGGTCAACTCGCCGCGGAAGGCTTTCGCCAGGATCGACTGGGTGAGGCTGTTGACATGGGTCAGGGCGCTGTTGACCTGCTTTTCGATTGTGTCGGCCCAGGCGAAGAGTTGTTCGACACGGCGGACGATTTCTTGTTGTTCTTTAAGATCTGGAATATCAAATTTCAATGAACGCAGTGTTCTTAGATTTATTCTAGGCCGTGTAATACCCTGTACTTT
>NZ_JBKFSQ010000049.1:0-27894 GCF_046569525.1 Salmonella sp. 741265055_HSA
ACAGCGCCTGGCCGAACAGGAAGCGCTGGACCGCGCCCTGCTGGAAAAGCTGGCCGACCGGGAACGCGAAATAGACCATCTGCAGGCGCAACTGGATAAACTCCGCCGGATGAACTTCGGCAGTCGTTCTGAAAAGGTATCCCGCCGTATCGCACAGATGGAGGCTGACCTGACCCGGCTTCAGCAGGAAAGCGATACGCTGACGGGTCGGGTTGATGATCCGGCGGTGCAGCGCCCGCTGCGTCAGACCCGCACCCGTAAACCGTTCCCTGAGTCACTCCCACGGGATGAGAAGCGGCTGCTGCCGACGGAGCCGTGTTGCCCGGAGTGCGGTGGTTCGCTGAGTTACCTGGGTGAGGATGCCGCCGAACAGCTGGAGCTGATGCGCAGCGCCTTCCGGGTTATCCGGACAGTACGCGAAAAGCATGCCTGTCGTCGGTGCGACCGCATCGTTCAGGCCCCGGCGCCTTCGCGCCCCATCGAGCGGGGTATAGCAGGACCGGGGCTGCTGGCCCGCGTACTGACCTCAAAGTATGCAGAACACACGCCGCTGTATCGCCAGTCTGAGATATACGCCCGCCAGGGTGTGGAGCTGAGCCGCTCACTGCTGTCGGGCTGGGTGGATGCGTGCTGCCGGCTGCTGTCGCCGCTGGAAGAGGCTCTTCAGGCCTATGTACTGACCGATGGCAAGCTCCATGCCGACGATACGCCTGTCCCGGTGCTGTTGCCGGGCAATAAGAAGACGAAGACCGGACGCTTATGGACGTACGTTCGTGATGACCGCAACGCCGGGTCAACTCTGGCACCGGCAGTCTGGTTCACTTACAGCCCGGACAGAAAGGGCATCCATCCACAGAGCCATCTTGCCGGCTTCAGAGGAGTGCTGCAGGCGGATGCGTATGCGGGGTTCAATGAGCTGTACCGTGACGGGCAGATAAAGGAAGCCGCCTGTTGGGCACATGCACGACGGAAAATCCACGATGTTCACGTTCGTACCCCGTCAGCCCTGACAGAGGAAGCGCTAAAACGGATCGGCGAGTTGTATGCCATCGAAGCGGATATCAGGGGAATGCCGGCAGAACAGCGGCTTGCCGAACGCCAGTTGAAAACGAAAGCGCGTCTTAAATCACTGGAAAACTGGCTGCGTGAAAAGGAGAAAACCCTGTCGCGACACTCAGAACTGGCGAAGGCGTTCGTGTATGCGCTGAACCAGTGGCCGGCGCTGACGTACTATGCAGACGATGGCTGGGCTGAAGCGGATAACAACATCGCGGAGAATGCCCTGCGGATGGTCAGCCTGGGTCGTAAAAACTTCCTGTTCTTCGGCTCAGACCACGGTGGTGAGCGGGGAGCGTTGCTGTACAGCCTGACAGGAACGTGCAAACTGAACGGCGTGGAGCCAGAAAGCTACCTCCGCCATATCCTTGACGTCATTGCTGACTGGCCGGTAAACCGGGTCGGTGAACTGCTGCCGTGGCGGGTCACACTGCCTTCCAAATAGCCTGTACTCGTCAATACGGTTCTCGCTATACGCTTACGAAAAATTTTCCTGGAATTAATCACAATGTCATCAAGATTTTGTGACCGCCTTCGCATATTGTACCTGCCGTTGAACGACTACTGAAAAGTAGCAAGGTATGTATCTTATCCAGGAGAGCACCTTTTTTGCGCCTGGCAGAAGTCCCCAGCCGCCACTAGCTCAGCTGGATAGAGCATCAACCTCCTAAGTTGATGGTGCGAGGTTCGAGGCCTCGGTGGCGGTCCAATGTGGTTATCGTATAATGTTATTACCTCAGTGTCAGGCTGATGATGTGGGTTCGATTCCCACTGACCACTTCAGTTTTGAATAAGTATTGTCTGGCAATTCTGTTACAGAATAATTTCATTTATTACGTGACAAGATAGTCATTTATAAAAAATGCACAAAAATGTTATTGTCTTTTATTACTGGTGAGTTGTAGATTTTTCTTATGCGGTGAATCCCCCTTTGCGGCGGGGCGTCCAGTCAAAATAGTTAATGTTCCTCGCGAACCATATTGACTGTGGTATGGTTCACCGGGAGGCACCCGGCACCGCAATTTTTTATAAAACGAAATTCATACCCTATGGTTCAGATCGGTGTTTTTTTACATCAGATGGGCAAGCATAATGCAGGTTAACTTGAAAAATATGAGCAATAGCAGAAACCAGTGATTTCGTTTATGGGCTGAGGATTTAACCGCGCCAGAGCGTATGCAAGACCCTGGCGCGGTTGGCTGATAATCGTTCAATAGTGCGAATATGAATGGTTACCAGCCGCTGCGAATTCTACCTGGGCCACTTAATAAAGCAAAACATTTAAACACTAAACAACGACAATTCAGACAGTTCGAACTTTTCTTTAAAAATAGGATTAACCATGTTTAAAAGTGGTTACTAATTAGCCATTATACTACGGTAGTGATTCACATATTCTTTAACGTTACGTTACAGGAAGGTTGAAGTGAAAATGCCTGATGAGCCTTAAGGCATTTCTGAAGGTTAGTTAGCTAAGGAACAGTTGCTGAGAACAGGGTTATCATCACCTTCCACCAGTTCAGCCGTATTGCCTTTGGTATAAAGTTTATAAGTATAATTTTTGTCTATGGCTTCGTAATTTGCTCCTGAGGCCATTTTCATTAACCGCATCGGGATCATCTCATTTACCTGACTGATAATCGCATAGGCGTTTCCAGCCTCAGTGTTGACGTAAATCACCTCCATAACCTGGTTATCATTACAGGTGTATATAGATTTAGAAATCTCCTGCGAAGCTGCTATAGAGGTGGTACTGGCGCTAAGTGCAGCGAGAAAGAGGGCAAATGGGATCAATTTACGTTTCATCATTAGTATCCTTTGTGCATAAAGTTGTCGTTAATTCCCTGAAGAACGGGAGATAAAGCGGCATCAATACGATGAATGCTGTAGTATTCCTGTTTACTGACGAAAAGTGCGCCAGAAAAGCGTATTATAATTTATCCATCACTGACATATGTGATGAGTAGACAAATCTTAAAATCATAAACTATAGGCTGCAAATCATTATGGCGCGATAGAAAATGATTGTCACCACTGCTCAATACTATGGCATAAAAACCGAAGAAAACGGTACTGTTCACTGTCTCGTTTCATACGGTATCTGTCAGTGAAACTATTTCTTCAAATGATGGTCTTTTTATTATCGATCAGATAATGACATCAACAGGGGTTATTCAGGAGTATATGTGAAAAAGTGGCTTATAGGAGGGATATTGATCGCAAGTTTTCTGACCGGTTGTCTGATGTGGCACAACATTGATAAATGGTTTAATAAAGATATCGAATTTTTCTACGCCGGAGACGATGACTAAAATTCCTGTCAGTTGGCAACGGGTGTCATATCTTCAGGTATGGCACCCGGAGTAGCCGGGCGCAAATTGTAGATGTATAAATGTCATTTCATTAAAATTTTAGCGACAACATGGACAGCCACTATCGCGTGCTAACGACCCTCTGAAGTCACAAGATGAATAAGCCAGTTTTTTGTTTCAGCGGTGACTGAAACATATTTTGTTCCTGGTGGGTTTACCGCCAGTTGCTGGAAAAGACAACGATGAGGTAACTGTTGCAGCGATTGACGAATACGACGACCGTGAATTTTATTTTTGGCGACCATATTTCCTCCCAAAAGGCCGCCCGAAGGCGGCGCGGGGTTTGATAATGGAGAAGGGCGTTGGTCACTGCCATAACCAACCTGTATACATTAATGCAATTGATAATCGTTATCAATTGAGTGGGTGAAGAAAAATTGTAAAGATGAAGGGACAGCGGAAATGGCAATGAACGGGGTGAGATTTTTCGTTAACCACTTAAATTCGTGACTAAAAAAAGGCTTTTATAGGCTTGAAAATGTTTTTTCCGTCCCTAAGTAGTCAGTGGACAAGCAATGCTTGCCTTGATGTTGAACTTTTGAATAGTGATTCAGGAGGTTAATGATGGCACTCAGAACCTTGTCAGCACTTCCCGTGTTTGCTGATTCTCTTTTCTCTGACCGTTTCAACCGTATTGATAGACTTTTCAGTCAATTAACAGGAGATACGCCAGTCGCTGCGACGCCAGCTTACGATCTGCAAAAGCGCGATGCGAATAACTATCTGCTTACCGTGAGCGTCCTGGCTGGAAAGAGGAAGAGCTTGAAATTGAAACGGTTGGCGGCAACCTGAATATTACGGGTAAACACACTGAAGATACGGTAGAGGATCAGACGCACTGGATTTATCGTGGTATTCGTAAGGCGGATTTCCAGTTGAGTTTTTCTTTGCCTGAACATGCTAAGGTGAATAATGCGAAACTGGAACAGGGCCTCTTGTTGGTAGAGATTTACCAGGAGATCCCTGAAAGCGAGAAACCGAAAAAAATTGCCATAGAAAGCAAACCAAAGGCGATTGAACACAAATCATAATCGCGTTAATGAAGGCCCGTTTAGACGGGCCTTCATTGCCTGTAGCGAAAAGTATCCCGTCATGCTTGTAGGCACAGATCGCTAAATATTATAGCCCTGACCTCTATATTATCCCGTGCCACTGACCTCGTCGCCATTGGACGGCGGTAAGTTGGAATTATCCGCGAGGTCAGTCCAATTTTTGTCCACTCTCGACATTCTGCCTGTTATGGGCGCGATATCTGAACATAAATTCGTATAGCGGTTCATCGTTTTCACCGCGTTGATGCTATTTCTGCTAACACTACTTTAATACGTAAAAAAGCTGATGCTTTTTACCTTATTTAATAGAGGCAGGTATGAAATTAGCGCTCGTCAATCGGCAGGTCATTTTACCGGAAAGCGGAACCGAGTCATTCCAGTGCCATGCCCCTACGCTTGTTCGCTTACCGTGCGGTACGCTCGTGGCCGCATGGTTCGCGGGGGGGGGATGTTGTCTGGAAAACCTACTGCGCTGGGATGGCGTTATTCAGCCTATGCTGTGGGAGTCTTCTCCGGGGCATATCCATATGTTGTTACGAAGCACACGCGGGGCAATTTTTCGCAGTGATTCAATCGACTATGGCGCTACCTGGTCTGTTGCCCGCGCGACATCTTTACCGAATAATAATAGTGGTATCGATCTGGTTAGTATGCAGGACGGTACGCTGATTCTTGCGTTAAATCCGGTCAACGGCAACGGGGGAAAGCGCTATCCGCTTTCACTGATTGCTTCCCAGGATAATGGCGAATCATGGCTACCGCTACTGGACCTGGAAAGTGACCGCGGTGAGTATTCTTATCCCGCTATTATTAGCGAGGGCGGCGTCGTACATATCACCTACACGTGGAACCGGAAAAATATCGTATATTGTCGATTACAAACGGTGTAAGGCGCTATCAGTCGAAACCGATAGCGCTGGAATAATAATGCCTTGCCCAGCGTGCTCTCTCACGCCGGGATGGCCGAAATAGTCATGATTTACCGGGTAACATCCTTGAAAATGTATCGTCTTTTTGTATGTAATGGTGAAACAACGCCGCTGCTGCATGCATGGCAATCAGGAAATAGCCGATATTGGCCAGCATTTCATGAATACGCTTTATATCCGATTTTAGGGTGCTATCTGGCGTCAAAAATACCGGTACAGTAAAACCAAAAAAGCTCCAGCTTTTCCCGCCTGATGCCATCATCGCGACGCCCAGCAGCGGTAAGGCGAGAAAAGTGAGATAAAGCGCGATATGCATTAATTTAGCGGCCACGTGCTGCCAGTGAGGAGGGGGAGGCGTAATGACCGGAGCCGGGTATTTGTGTTTAAGATATAACCGTAAAAACATCAGCGCCCAGACCAGAACGCCCATATCATAGTGCATGTCTTTCATAAACAGGTAAACGCTGGAGCCTTTTGGCGCCCACCCCCGTAACTCAATAGCCGCATATGCGATGCCTGTCAGGAGCAGTGTTAACCAGTGAAGCGTTATTTGCAGTCTTGAGAAATGTGCCATTATTATTATCCTTTATTAACAACTGCTTGTAGGGTATGCGTAAAATCTTAACAGAACCTTAAAGCGGGGGCTGAGTCGCAAGGAACAGACAGAGATAGCGGCACGTAAAATGGGATAAAAAGCCGGCGGCATCGCCGGCTTACTGTAGTTATTGTCCTTTTACGACAACACAGGTTTTACCATAAAACGGATATGAGCCCGTAGTTTCATAATCAACACTCGACACTAAAGAAATATCGCCCGCTTTTTTCGCTGAATCAATAGATGCGTCGCCGGTATTTACAATACCCAATACCGTTTGTGCGCACGCTTTACCGGTTTTGGTTGCCGGGAGACTCGTGGCAGTAATTGGCCCTTTAACATCCGTATATAAGCCAATCCCTGTCGGTGATGGTCCTGTAGCGCACCCCGTTAAAAGAGAACCAATGAAGATAATTGAAAAAATGTGTTTTTTATTTGTCATGGGATTAGTCCATTATAAATTAATAGAAAACTTACCGTCCGAAAATGTCCGGACAGTCATTTAAAAAGTGGTGTATATTAAATATGCGATATTACTTTTTGCACCCTCCTGTTGATGTCGTATCTGATGGACAAATATCCGTTGAAGCCGGATATATTCCCCACGCCGTGTTTTTATAACTTGCGCATCCTGTCAGTAATGAGAACAGTACGGCTAAAAAAATCATCACGAGCCCTGGCGGCGTTAACATTTTTCGGTTGGACTCCATAGCATGTCATTTCATCGGGTTGCCATATGACCGGCGTTCTGCTGGTAAGTTTCATTAACGCCCGGTTCGTTTAATATTGGTTTAGGTTTAAAGCCAGGAGGCGCTAATTACGATACCTTCTTACGTTTCAGCACTAACTATAACGTTGAGAAAATGAACAGCGTCGGATGGGAAGACGTAATACAGAATAGAAAGGAAATAAGAGAATAAGATGGCGTTAATTAACCCGGTATTCCTGGCATCATTTCTCTTGCGTTTTATCCCCGTCAAAAGCGGCTTTTAGCCCACGTTGGCGCTCCCGACGTTTGTGTGTATGATGTTTTTAAAAGATCGTCATACTTTCTGTTCTGCATCAATTTTTTCATTACAAATGCTCGCCATAATGCCGTCCTCAGGAGGTCTCCCGACGTTTATGCTGCGCCGGGAGAAACAAAAACAACGCATAATCTGGGACAAATTGATGATTAAAGGCAAACTGGCGCTCGTGACGTGCGCGCTGACTCTGGTATTCACTTCGTCGCTTTTCGCCGCGTCGGACACGGTAGACGGTCGTACCCTGAAGCTGGCCATTGGCCCTGAGCCAACGGAAGGCTTTGATCCTATGCTGGGCTGGAGCCACGGCAGCTACTTATTGCTTCATGCGCCGTTGCTTAAGCAAAACGCCGATATGAGTTGGGGTAATTTACTGACGGAAAAAGTGGACACCAGCCCCGATGGTAAAACCTGGATACTGACCTTAAAACCCGATCTGAAATTCTCCGATGGCTCGCCATTAACTGCCGAAGATGTCGTTTTTACATATAACAAAGCGGCGAAGAGCGGCGGTAAAATTGACATGGGCAACTTTAGTCATGCGCGAGCGCTGGATGCGCGCCGAATTGAGATGACGCTGAGCCATCCGCAGAGCACCTTTGTGAATGTGCTCGGGTCGTTAGGGATTGTTCCTGCCAGCCGTTATGATGAAAAAACGTTCGCCCGCGAACCGATAGGCGCCGGTCCGTACCGACTGGTCAGCTTTCAGCCGGGTCAGCAACTGATCGTTGAAGCTAATCCCTGGTATGCGGGTAAAAAGAATGACTTTAACCGGCTGGTTTTTGTCTTTCTGGATGAAGATAATGCTTATGCCGCCGCGCGCAGCGGACAGTTGGGACTGGTGCGCATTGCCCCTTCTATGGCGGTGGCCCCGCAGCAGGATAATCTTAAACTCTGGGTACGCGATAGCGTTGAAAACCGGGGCATTGTCTTCCCGATGGTGCCAGCCGGTAAAAAGGATGCTAACGGCTATCCTGTCGGCAACGATGTGACTGCTGATGTCGCTATCAGACGCGCAATTAACTATGCCATTAATCGTAAGCAACTGGCGGAACAGGTGATGGAAGGCCATGCGATACCCGCCTATAGCGCGGTGCAAGGATTGCCGTGGCAAAATTCTTCAGTGGTATTCAGCGATGGCGATATTGCAAAAGCGCGCGCCATCCTGGAAGAGGCTGGCTGGAAGATAAACCGTGCTGGCGTGCGTGAAAAAGCAGGTAAAGAAGCGCGTCTGACCTTATGGTATGCCAGTGGCGACAGCACCCGACGGGATCTGGCCGAGGCGGTGCGCGCCATGTTGCAGCCTTTAGGCATTGTCGTCTCGTTGCAATCGGGAAGCTGGGAAACCGTAGAGCGCCATATGCACGCTAACCCTACGCTGTTTGGCTGGGGAAGTCTGGACCCGATGGAACTCTTCCATCACTACAGTGGGAAAGCCGCTGGTGTGGAATATTATAACCCGGGCTATTACAGCAACCCTGCGGTAGAAGCACATCTGAAACAGGCTATAGATGCGCCTGACTGGCAAAAGGCGATTCCTTTCTGGCAGCAGGTTGAGTGGGATGGGAAGCAGGGCGCGGGCGTCCAGGGCGATGCGGCATGGGCATGGCTGCTTAATATTCAGCATACCTATCTGGCCAACCCCTGTATTGATCTGGGGAAAGGCGCGCCAGAAATCCACGGTAGCTGGTCGGTGTTAAACAATCTTGATGACTGGACCTGGACCTGTCGGTGATGAAATTGTTCTTCAGTCATTTTTTGCGGCTGATTATTCTGTTGGTGCTGGTGGCTGCCGGCACCTTCATTTTGCTTAGCTTTTCGCCCGTTGATCCTATCCGCGCTTATATTGGCAACGATCTGCTCCATGTTCCGCCAGAACAATATGCGCGGATTGCGGCGCGCTGGGGGCTCGACCAGCCGCTGTGGGAGCGTTTCGGTCACTGGTTTTGGCGTCTGCTCCAGGGAGACATGGGATATTCCATGCTGTTCAACATGCCTGTCGCCAGCGTGATCCGGGAACGTTTTGCGACGTCATTCGCGCTGCTGGCAGGCGCCTGGCTATTGTCTGGTGTGCTGGGCGTGACATTGGGTTTTCTGGCCGGACGTTTTCTCCACCGCTGGCCGGATAAGATGATTTGCCGTATCAGCTACTTATTGTCATCGTTGCCCACTTTCTGGATAGCAATGCTGTTGCTGGCGCTGTTTGCCGTCCGCTGGCCGGTATTACCTGTTTGTTGCGCCTGGGACCCCGGAAATAATGCAGGAACAGCTCTTTTATCGGAACGTTTACGCCATCTTGTGTTGCCGGTATGTGCGTTAAGTCTGTTGGGCATGGGGCAAATTGCGCTACATACGCGAGAAAAAATAGCCAGTGTAATGAAGAGCGAATTTATTCGTTTTGCGCGCGCTCAGGGGGATAAAGGATGGTCGCTGTTACGTCACCAGGTGTTACGTCATGCGATTACCCCAGCGCTCTGCTTACAGTTTGCTTCTCTGGGCGAACTGATGGGGGGGGCGTTACTGGCAGAAAAAGTCTTTGCGTATCCGGGGCTGGGACAGGCCACTATCGATGCCGGCCTGCGTGGTGATGTCCCGCTACTCATGGGGATCGTTTTATTCTGTACGCTATTAGTGTTTGCCGGAAATACGATTTCAGCCTGGCTTGTGGTGGTGCTTAATCGATCGCTGGAGCGTCCCGATGCTCTATAATCCCGCCCCGACGTTGTTTCGTCTGATCCTCTCCGTTACCTGCCTGCTATTTATTGCCGGATACGGTTATGCCACGTTGAGCCAGCCGCCAGAGGTTAATCTGCTTGCCCGGCATTTGTCGCCTGATATTCAGCACTGGTTTGGCACCGATAATCTGGGGCGTGATGTATGGCTTCGTTGCTTTCAGGGGGCCTTCACCAGTTTACAAATTGGCGTTGGTGCCGCGCTGTGCAGCGGCGTTATCGCGCTAGTGATGGCGGCAGTGGCGCGCATTCATCCCCGGCTGGACCTCCTGATGCGGCTGATAACCGATGCCATGCTCGCCATGCCGCATTTACTTTTGCTGATCCTTATCTGTTTTACGCTTGGCGGTGGTAAAAGCGGCGTCATTGTGGCCGTGGCGTTAACGCACTGGCCCCGTCTGGCGCTGATTCTGCGCGCCGACGCGGAGCGGGTAGCGCAGAGTGACTACCTGACATTGACCTGTCGTCTGGGGCATGGACACCTTTATTGCTGGCGATATCACTATTTTCCGGCGCTATTGCCACAATGGTTGACGGGAACGTTATTGATGTTTCCTCATGCGGTATTGCACAGCGCGGCGTTAAGTTTTCTGGGGTTTGGGCTGGCACCGCATGAGCCTTCGCTGGGGCTGTTGCTGGCGGATGCGTTACGGTTTATTAGCCATGGTAACTGGTGGCTGGTGCTGTTTCCCGGCCTAATGTTATTCACGCTGGTGATGCTCTTCGATCAGTTTGCGCGCGCCATTCAGCGGCTGTGGCTAAGGAGTGACGTATGCTGAGTTTACAACAGGTTACGCTGGAGAGCGCGCGTTATCGCTGGTATGGCGCAAGACGCTGGTCGCCGTTATTACAGAATGTCTCTTTTGATATCGCGCCCGGCGAAATGGTGGCATTGGTTGGCGGCAGCGGGGAGGGCAAAAGTCTGCTGCTGCAATGCCTGCTCGATCTGCTGCCGGAAAACTTACGCTTTCGGGGGGAAATTACGCTTGATGGCAACCGGCTGGACAGACATACCATCAGGCAGCTTAGGGGCAATACGTTTAGCTACGTGCCGCAGGGGGTACAGGCGCTTAATCCCATGCTGAATATCAGAAAACATTTGAACAGAGCATGTCATCTGACCGGACGCGCCTGGGATGAGACGCAAATGGTACAGCTATTACAGCAAAGCGATCTTGAACCGACAGTCCTGGAACGCTTTCCCCGCCAGCTCTCCGGTGGGATGGCTAAACGAATTCTGGCGTGCCACGCCTCGCTTAGCCAGGCACGTTATATTCTCGCGGATGAGATCACCGCCTGGCTTGATACGGCACTGGCAAACCAGTTGCTTGAGCACTTGCGAGGTCTCTGCGAGCGGGGATGCGGCGTGCTGTGGGTGACTCATGACCTGCTGCTGGCGGCGCGGTATGCCGATCGCATTGTGGCGCTGCATCAGGGTTATATCACGGACAATATCCGCTGCGAGCAGTTACAGCCGGAAGAGATGAGTGAGCCGTTAAAACGGCAATGGCAGGCATTGCCTGAACTAAACCCGTTATTTATGCCGACCGGAGAGGGAATAGAATGTTGAGCTGCCGCGACCTCGTTATTCGTCAGGGCGGGAAAGTCTTATGGCAGAACCTGACGTTTACGATTTCTGCCGGTGAACGGGTAGGAATTCATGCGCCAAGCGGAACGGGGAAAACAACGTTGGGGCGCGTCCTGGCCGGATGGCAAAAGCCGACGGCGGGCGACGTTCTGCTGGACGGCAGCCCGTTACCCCTGCATCAGTATTGTCCGGTACAGCTTGTTCCCCAGCATCCTGAACTGACGTTTAATCCCTGGCGAAGCGCCGGAGACGCTGTGCGTGATGCCTGGCAGCCTGATCCGGAAACGATGAGGCGTTTGCATGTGCAGCCCGAGTGGCTGACGCGTCGGCCAATGCAGCTCTCAGGTGGGGAGTTGGCGCGTATTGCGATACTGCGCGCGCTTGACCCACGAACGCGTTTTCTGATTGCCGACGAAATGACGGCGCAACTCGATCCGTCTATTCAAAAAGCGATATGGGGATACGTGCTTGAGGTGTGCCGCAGCCGTTCATTAGGGATGTTGGTGATTAGTCATCAGTCTGCGCTACTTGATCAAGTCTGTACCCGCCATTTACAGGTGGAATAGCCGCAAGTCGTTTCTCCGCATTGCCGTGTCGCCGTTAACGCACCGGGAACCCATGGGTTCCCGTTATTGTCGGCAGAGATTTTATTGCATGACGCGTTTATCTGCGTTTTTTGCATCAGCGGTATTACTGTAGTCCCTGGTCTCTTCAACCTGTACAGGAGCTCTGACGACCAGACTTGGCAGCGCCAGTTCGATATCATTCTCAATGAGTTTTTCAATAATACGGATATTTATCTCTTGCTGAATATCCATGTATTTATTGTAATCCGCGGTATTGACGATATGCACCACCTCATAGGTCAGCCGATCCTGACCAAAGGCCAGTAGATGGGCGCGGTCGAATTGTGTTTCGCCGACATCGGTAATAATCTTTTTCACCATATCGCCGATGAGGCGTAACTTTTCCGGCGGTGTCGCAGTGGCGACGCCAAAAGTAAACACGATACGACGCGTTTGCATCCGCTTATAGTTGTGTATGGTTTGCTGCAACAACTGCGCGTTCGCACAAACGATCTGTTCGCCGCTGAGGCTACGGATGCGAGTGGTTTTCAAACCGATATGTTCAATCGTACCGGCTACATCATTAAAGACGACGAAATCGCCGATCTCGAAGGGCTTATCGAAACCAATCGACAGCGAAGCGAAGACATCGCTCAGAACGGTTTGTACCGCCAGGGCAATAGCAATACCGCCCACGCCGAGGCTGGCTACCAGTGCGGTAATATCCACGCCGACGTTCGCCAGGATGGAGAGCAACATCATAGACCAGACGAGCACGCGCAAAATCATACCAAGAATGACTAACGTCACCGGGTTTTTATTGGAGCCTGGGGCATACAGTAAATGACGCATCCATGACTGTACGCCCTGATCAAGCCAAATCGCCATTTGAATCGCAACCACTAAAAACCAGGCGTGAGAGAGGGTAGAGAATAACCGGTCGGGCAGGGCGACAAAGCGCAGGCTAAAGAGAAATGCGGCAAAAAAGATTAGCATCTTACTGGTCTTTTTCAGCATCTCGAAAACAATAGGCCGCAGCCGCCCATGAGCATCATTCTTTTTATCCGGGCGTTGTAGCGCTTTATAGACCACATTAAGTAGCCAGTTGATGAGCCAGTAAGTAATGAGGGTGACGAAAAAAACGACCGCCAGATTGATCCAGAACGTCGTTGACATCAGCATCGCAACGATATTTAGTCGTGCTAAATACTCCATTTTACCTCCGATGAAAAGCAGATGAACATTACAGTATAGACGTCACATCACGGAGGCCGATTTCCGGCTTTACTATTGCTGTTTTATTCAGCACTTTTGTTCAAAAAGTATGAAAAAGAGGGGTAGCCGTTTGGCTATCCCGGCGTTTCTGTGCAGACTTATCTACTCCTCTTAATAAAATAAGGAGTCATTTATGCAACAAGAACATCGTGAGTGTATTGAGCAGTGTTATGAATGCGCGGCGGCGTGTGATATCTGCGCCTCTTCTTGTCTGCGTGAAGATAACGTCGAAATGATGAAGCACTGCATCCAGTTAGATATGCAATGTGCGGCCATTTGTCGCCTGGCGGCGCAATTTATGGCATTGGAAAGCGAGTACTCACAAAAATTATGCCGCCTGTGCGCGGATATCTGCAAAGCCTGCGCCGAAGAGTGTGCAAGGCACGATCACGACCATTGCCAGAATTGCGCGCGGGCATGCAGCCAATGCGCAGACGCCTGCCTTAAAATGGCCGCGTAATTTTTCTTCCGCCATTAGCTCAACCGGATAGAGCATAGAGCTTCTACCTCTAAGGTTCGGGGTTCAATTCCTCGATGGCGGACCAGTTGATATCAAAAAAGGCCACCTGCGCGGTGGCCGCTGAGTTTCTGTTGAAATAAATGCAATGTTATAATATAACAATCATCTTTCTAAGAAAGATGAGGGTAACGTTTTGGTGATTCATTTAAAAAAACTGACAATGCTTCTGGGAGTGCTGTTGGTAAATAGTCCTGCCTTCGCGCATGGTCATCATGCTCATGGCGCGCCGATGACGGAGGTTGAGCAAAAAGCGGCAGCGGGCGTGTTTGATGACGCTAATGTACGCGATCGCGCGCTCACCGACTGGGATGGTATGTGGCAATCCGTCTATCCTTATCTGGTCAGCGGCGAGCTGGACCCTGTCTTCAGGCAAAAGGCGAAGAAAGACCCGGAGAAAACGTTTGAGGATATTAAAGCGTATTATCGCAAAGGATACGCGACGAATGTTGAGACTATCGGCATTGAAAATGGCGTTATAGAATTCCATCGCGACAATAACGTTGCATCCTGTAAATACAATTATGCCGGCTATAAAATTCTGACTTACGCATCGGGTAAAAAAGGGGTGCGCTATCTGTTCGAATGTAAAGATGCGAACAGCAAAGCGCCTAAATATGTTCAGTTTAGCGATCATATCATTGCCCCGCGCAAATCGGTGCACTTCCATATCTTTATGGGAAATACCTCGCAACAGGCATTGTTGCAAGAGATGGAAAACTGGCCTACCTATTATCCTTATCAGTTAAAGGCGAATGAGGTCGTTGACGAAATGCTACATCATTAAGTCTGATTGCAATGTTAAAAGCTCGCTATGAATAGCGAGCTTTTTTTCTGCCGTTATGCCATATTTCTGGCAATCAATATAAAAAATACCTGCGCCCCTGGAGCAACGATGACGCTGTCCATACCGCCCTCGATTCAATGCCAAACGGAAGCGGCGTGTCGCCTGATTACTCGTGTCACAGGCGATACGTTGCGTGCTATTCATTTATATGGTTCCGCTGTCGCGGGCGGTCTGAAGCCAAACAGCGACATTGATCTGCTGGTGACAATATGCCAGCCGCTGACGGAGACCCAACGCGCAACGCTGATGCAGGAATTGCTGGCGCTTTCATCGCCGCCGGGGGCGTCGGCAGAAAAACGCGCTCTGGAGGTCACTGTCGTGCTTTATTCGCAGCTAGTTCCCTGGTGTTTTCCACCTTCCAGGGAAATGCAATTTGGCGAGTGGCTAAGAGAGGACATTTGTCAGGGGATTTATGAACCAGCGCAACAGGACTGGGACATGGTGTTACTGATAACCCAAATTCTGAAAACCAGTATACCGCTAAAGGGAGAACGCGCGGAACGGCTGTTCACGCCAGCCCCTGCGGCGCAGTTGCTGAAGGCCTTGCGTTATCCCCTCGGCCTTTGGCAATCCACGGCAGATGTGCAGGGAGATGAGTATCATATCGTTTTAACCCTGGCGCGTATCTGGTACACCCTTTCTACCGGGAGATTTACCTCTAAGGATGCGGCGGCTGACTGGCTGTTACCTCAGTTGCCAGAAGATTATGCTGCCACGTTGCGTGCGGCGCAGCGTGAATATTTAGGTCTGGAGCAACAGGACTGGCATATTTTGCTGCCTGCGGTCGTACGCTTTGTGGTTTTTGCCAAAACGCACATCCCCACGCAGTTCACATAAGATGCCCCAGGACGTCTGTCAGATTGCGCAAACGGCGTTCTTCAACTACTACTTAATGGGTTATCATCGCTGAAGTAAGCAGATGATCTTATGCGGGCCATCGAATGGATATTCCCACATGGCTCTCGTTTTGTTGAGGTGGATATGACTGGTTCCGCATCATCTGTTTTAAAGACAGATACAAGACTATTGAGCGAAAACCTGTTTCTTAATTATGGTCTGGAGTCCTTATTTAAGGACGTCGCAATAATAGTTGGTAACGTAAATTATATTATTTTTGATATCGATGATTACTACACCGTACAGCAGTATATTACTTCCACATTTAAAACGGTACTCATTGGAATTGTTACCCATAATGAATATAACTTTATTGATGAACATCATGCCATATATCGAATAAAGGTCGATGCCTCTATTGCTGAGTGGCGTGAATTACTGATTTTGGCCGCTGCTGGTCAATTTTTTCCCAAGTCAGAGAAGGTCAGATTAACGGCGAATGAAAGAAATGTTTTGGCGATGCTTGTTAAAGGAATGGATATCCGACAAATAAGCTGTGAGCTGAATGTACATTTAAAAACTATTTACTCAGTACGCTACCATGTTCTGACTAAATTAGGTTGTAGAACAGTTCTGGACTATCAAATACTGTCCGTCTCTAAAGCCTTTACGCACTGGCTGACAATAAATAATGTCGATAATGTAATTTCCCGTGTAAATAGTAAGGTCATTGCTTAATAATGATTTGCTTCTGATGGCGTTTAGGTTCACTATGCTTTCTTACATCATCATGAGGCCAGACAGGCATGGCTACTTTTAGTATTAGCGCAATGGCGGCGCAGTGTGGTGTCACAACAGCAAATATCAGGTCCTGGGAACGCTATGGCCTGCTTCAACCTACCAAAGATGAAGCTGGCAATCGTTTTTATTGCATAGAAGATGCTATCAGAATACAGCATATTATCGACGCGTTAAGCAAAGGCTTCTCATTAAAAGAGATTAAACCTGCCCTCTATGGTGAAGAAACGCATTGCCGCTCGGGATGGTTATTCTACCAGGAAGAGATTTTAGCGCAGTGTAGAAAATTCGAACCCGCCAAATTGCGAAAATTACTCTGGCGTTATGGTCGGGAAATTCCGCCGTGTATCGTAATTGAGTCAATACTGCGTCCTTTACGGCTGTGGTTGTCCGCAGGCGATGATGATGCACGCCGATTTGAAAAGGCATTACTGGATACTGCGATTATTGAATACGCCACGTTCCAGCTAAGTAGCGTACGAAAGGCGCCAGCAGGCACAATGCTTATTGCGGCGTTTTCGCTGAACGACCCCATTGAGCTATGGCTGGAAACGATTAAATATTGTAGTGAAGGTATGCGAGTTGAAGTCATCCCCTGGCAGGCGCCGATGCCCGATCTTTTATCAACGTCTTTCGAGCATATTGTTTTGTGGCATGATGAGACATTAACTCCCGCGCAGGAAAATCTTATTCAGGCTTTAAAAGAATCGGGTAAATTTAGTCTTCATGTGAAAAATGGCTCAGGCTTAACATTACTGCCAGCCGTATACCGGCAGCATGAGATGCCAGAAAGCATGCAGCATGTTGCACCGCAACTCCATGCAAACGGCTACGAAAAATCAGGCACCGCACGTTGAGGCATCTGCATTATTAACGAACAGGGGAGGAGTAACCCCCTCCCTTGTTTATATCCTTCATACTTCAAGTTGCTTATGTGTTGGCTACGGATTACTCGGCCCATCCATGGGCCTCGCCCTGACGGGCCGTCGCACGCGACGTTCAAATCTGCTCCCGGCAGATTTGTCGTTCACCCCAGTCACATCGTTATCTATGCTCCTGGGGACTCACTCCCTTGCCGCCTTTAAGCAACTCGAATTATTTGGGTATATATTAGATGTCGTCAGGTGTCTGAAACAAAACGGCTTCTAAGGCATTACGGTAAATATCAAGCTGCACTACGTCTTTTTCTGTTTCCAGTTTTTCAATAAGTTTGGCGATGATATCCTTATTTGAGACATGCTGCTGCGATTGCAATAGTTCGTAAGTAATTTCCTGAATAGCTCGCTGTTCACATAACATATGTGCAGAAAAAGGATTGCCAGTACTATTTTGTTCGTTGACTAGTGTAATGGTAGTCATATTTCACCATATTCGATGTAAATTGAAGCCGATCTCCCTGAGCGGGGGAGAGAAATTAGTGACCTATTAAAGTTAGACCTATATCATAAAACTGTAATAAAAAATCATAAAAACGTGATGCACGTCACATTTGTGTGATTTTTTGTATATTTTATGCACTTTAAATGAAGGTAAAGATTCCGCAGAATCAACGGCCTGTCCTTTTTATCACTCCAGTTTAAACGAATAAGCATTAATACCCATCTGTAATAATTACTTAATGTTATCTTAATAAAGGTAAATTACTGTCAGGCCTCCGTAAAAGGAGGTTGATTAATGATTCGTCATATCGCCATTTTTCTTTGTTCTTTATTGATGTGCAGCACCACTTTTGCCGATTCGGTAACATCGGTATCGCTTGGCGCGCTCTTAACCGCGCTCAATGAACGCATGTTATTAATGAAAGATGTGGCTGCTTATAAAATGAAGCACCATCTGCCGATAGAGGATTTCACGCGTGAACAAAATGTTTTTGCCGAGGCTGAAGAAGAAGCGAAAAATAACGGTCTGGACCCGCATTCGATAACCCCTTTTATTCGTTCGCTAATGGATGCCAGTAAAGCGATACAGTACCGCTATTTAGCGCAGTGGCGAACCGGCTCAGAACCCTCCTTTCCGATACAAACCTTGTCGGTCACCCGGCAACGTATTCGACAACTTGATAATCAAATGTTGATCATTATCAGCCAGCGCTTGATGGTCGGCGCTTTCAGCCACGAGGATATGGCGTGGCTGAGAACGCACTTTAATGCGCCGAATCTGAATGAGAGCAATATCAGCAATGTGTTGGCAGCCTTATCTTTGGTGCGACGCGCGCGTTAATTCCCCATGAGGAAACGTGGGCCAATACCTGGTGATTGCCTGCGAGGGTGGCGATAAAAGAACGTTTTTAGGTGATGTGGGTATAAGCGTGGCGGAATAGCGGCCTGGAGAGACGTGGTTTCGCTTCCCATCTTCCAGTGCATTCGTTAGCATACTGTTTCGCAGTTAAGCGTAAATGTTTTCAGGAAGAGGTTAATGTGTTCGCGGAGTATGGTGTTCTGAATTATTGGACGTACCTGGTCGGGGCGATTTTTATCGTTCTGGTACCGGGACCGAATACGCTTTTTGTGCTTAAAAATAGCGTGGGACGCGGGGTTAAAGGAGGATATCTTGCCGCATGCGGCGTGTTTATCGGCGATGCGATATTAATGTTTCTGGCGTATGCGGGCGTGGCGACGTTGATCAAAACAACGCCGGTTCTGTTTAACATTGTTCGCTATCTCGGCGCGTTTTATCTGCTCTACCTTGGCGCAAAAATCCTTTACGCCACTCTGACCTCAAAGGGGCGTGCGGCGACGGAAACGGTAGTTCCTTTTGGCGCTATTTTTAAGCGTGCGTTAATTCTTAGCCTGACGAATCCTAAAGCCATACTTTTTTATGTTTCCTTTTTTGTGCAATTTATTGATGTTACTGCGCCGCATACTGGGGTGTCATTTTTTATTTTGGCGACCACCCTTGAAATCGTCAGTTTTTGCTATCTGAGTTTTTTAATTCTTTCTGGTGCTTTTGTAACCCACTATATCGGAACCAAAAAGAAACTGGCAAAAGTGGGCAATTCTTTGATTGGCCTTCTTTTCGTCGGATTTGCCGCCCGGCTGGCAACGCTCCAGTCTTAACCCCCTGGACCCGTCGACAACGGCGGGTCATTGCTCCCCTTTCGGTTTTATCGCGTGGAAAACAGCAAAAGAGTAACCAATAAATGGTATTTAAAATGCTGTTTTTGGAGCGTAACCTTTTTACGACAGCGATGAGATTATCGCTGAGTAACCTGCGGGAAGAGGGAAGCAAATGCGGCAAATTCCACAAAATCATATCCATACACGTTCCACGCCATTCTGGAACAAAGAGACGGCGCCTGCCGGAATTTTCGAACGCCACCTTGATAAGGGAACGCGACCCGGTGTTTATCCTCGCCTCTCGGTGATGCAGGGGGCGGTCAAATATCTCGGATACGCTGATGAGCATTGCTCTGAGCCGGAAGAGATCATGGTGATCAATGCCGGCGAGTTTGGCGTGTTTCCTCCGGAAAAGTGGCACAATATTGAGGTCATGACGGATGATACCTATTTTAACATCGACTTTTTTGTCGCGCCGGAAGTACTGATGGAAGGGGCGACCTCACGAAAAGTCATTCATGCCGGGAGAGAATAATAATGGGAAAAGCCACTTATACCGTCACGGTCACGAATAATAGCAACGGCGTCTCTGTGGACTATGAAACGGAAGCACCGATGACGTTGTTGGTACCTGAAGTTGCAGCAGAAGTTGTGAAGGATTTGGTCAATACCGTGCGTTCCTACGATACCGAAAACGAACACAACGTTTGCGGTTGGTAAGGATGTTGCAGTATCTATTTGATATAAAGTGATTTTTTAAATCAGAAACCGCATCGCGCATAGCCAGCGTGATGCGGTTTCTGCGTATCGAAAAGCACTATTTATTTACATCAGACATGGGTTGAAAAGAAACATTAAGAAAACATTAAGAATATCGCATTGTTTGCTAATGAGAGCTTATTCATAAAACTTATGATTGGGTATTAAAAACCAGAAGAGTCTTATGATCATGAAACTCGATACCCGATTAACTTCGTCAGCACTTACTCTTGCGCTTGCCGCTGTGGTCATCCCGTTTACGGCGGACTGGCAATTGCCTTTGCTTAACGGCGTGGTGGTCCGATGGATTGAAAACGGACAAGCGTTATGGTTACTGTTTGGGGCGCTATTTACCGCCTGGTATATACGGCCACTTTCCCGTCCCGAAGGGGCAAAGCAGTTTTGGCTATGGGCTGTTGTCTGGTGGGTGGTGCTGTTGGGTAGAAGCACCAGTTGGGGGCGTGACTATTTCCCTGACGAGCCGCGTATACTGTTCAGAACGATTTCAGTGCTATTAATTGCTGCGTTAGTCTTGCCAGTCCTGTTTTCTGCCGGGCTACGTAAGGAGATTGTTCGTCGTCTGCGGGACGTTCCTCTACCATTGTGGCTGTTTGCCGTGACGGCATGTTCATATCTGATTTCCGACACTGTCGAGCATCATCGGTGGTTGTCGCCGATATTCCTGCATAACGCTCGCTACACAGATTTGATTGAAGAGCTTTATGAAGTGCCATTTATGATCGGTTTGTTTATGGTGACCATGGGGTTCATGCAGCAGGACAAGCAGGATGAATGTACGGCGCTGGAGATGACCCCGTATCACGCAAAATAGCGCGGCTGAAAAAGACCATGAATTCGACATGGGATAGATAGCGGTTAGCAAAAAAAGCCCGCACTCGGTGAGGCGGGCAAATAATACTGGAAGCAATGTGAGCAATGTCGTACCGAACAGGTGGGTTATAAACTCAACCACTCGGTGTTGATAAAGATAATCGTTATCATTAATGATTGCAACCCTGATATTTATGCGCTTTTATCCACGGTGCTAAAAGGTGATGGATATCACAAACTTCACTTTCCTGACGATGTGCTATTCTTTTTAACGGCAAATAAACCGCTAACGTTAAGACATAAGTGAGGAAAAAATGGGCATTCTTTCATGGATTATTTTTGGACTTATTGCGGGTATTTTGGCTAAGTGGATCATGCCAGGTAAAGATGGCGGCGGATTCTTTATGACGATCATTCTGGGGATCGTCGGTGCGGTAGTCGGAGGATGGATCAGTACGTTCTTTGGCTTTGGCAAAGTGGATGGTTTCAACTTCGGCAGCTTTGCAGTCGCGGTGATCGGCGCGATTGTCGTGCTGTTAATCTACAGAAAAATCAAAAGCTAAACGCAGAACTTATCAGAGATAATAAAGGCTACGACAGGTAGTCTTTATTATTCAAAATGAATTTACCACCAGCCCAGTTCGGTACCCGCCACCGCAATTAGCGCGATGCCCATCAACACCATCGTTGTTTTCCTCATGGTTATGCTCCCGGCGCGGCGTAACCGCCAATAAAAAACCATGCCAAAAATAATATTGCCGTAATGAAAATGACGACAGGGAAGAGGATACCCACTCTCATGCTATTACCTTCACTGTTCAGGGGACGCCAGAATAGCAGGGTTTTCTCAGCGACAAAAGGTCGGTTGCTTTGTGACAGGGCGTGGCTATTACTGACTTAACCCGGGATAAACACCCGCTAAAGCGCTGACAGAAAGTATGGAAATAGCGTATCAGCCAGGTTATCCTGGACAAAATATCTCTTTAAGGAGTCGTTATGAAATTTACGTGGATTGCGTTGCCAGGCGTATTGCTGCTGAGCGCTTGTTCATCGTCGCAACCCAACGCCCCCAGGCCGCCGCGTATTGGGATGCCTAATCCGGCAGCCGTCTACTGTGAGCAACAGGGCGGTACGCTGATGCCGGTGCAGACCCCACAAGGCGTGCGTTCCGATTGCAAATTGCCCAATGGCGAAATCATTGATGAGTGGACATTATGGCGCAGAGAGCACCCTGATACGAAAAAGTGACAACCTGCGGTCCGACGGGATATGATTAAGAACAATCTGATAATGAGTTTCATGCGGCGCAAGAAAATATGTTTCAGTTAAAGCCGGGCGCGTTGGCAATAGTTATTGGCGCTAAAACACCCGCCGGACGGCAGAATATTGGTAAATCGGTTGAGCTATTTTGCCTGTGTCAACCCGGCGATGAATTCATTAACCCGGTAAATGGACACGTCACCTTACTGCCGAAAGAAGCGCCTCGGGCGCTGTGGCTGGTCACGGGCGACGTAGCCTCCGCCAATGGTCAGCACGGTTTTGCCTGGGTGCGGGCAGAACATTTGATGCCGTTGTCCCCGGACAGACAACCAGGCCAGGCGGCGGCACGACAATCACAGCTCTCGTAGCCACTCTGCCAGCACAATAGCATGGTTCTGGCGAGTATCTTTAGCGGCGTATAGCAACGTTAGCGGTTGCTGTCGGGCAATATCCGCCAGCCGTTTGCCTTCTTGATGCTGCTGCGCAAGTTCTGCCCGGTATTGCTGCGCGAAGTGGTTAAAATCAATCAGTTCGCTATGAAAGGCTTTGCGCAATTCGGTTGAGGGCGTAATGGCCTTATTCCATTCATCATAGACCAGCGCCGATTTTTTAATGCCGCGCGGCCATAGCCTGTCAACCAATACCCGATAACCATCGTCTTTTTCCGCCGGGAAATAGACGCGCTTACACTGGATTCGCATTTTTCCCTCCTGTGATGGTGTCGCTTACGGTACTTTTTCTGGATAGCGGTAATGATTTTAATGGATCAGGCCTGATAAACGAAGCGTCATCAGGCATTCAAGTGGGTATCAGGTTTATTTATGACGCTATCTCTCGATCGCGTCCGGCGTAGAGGCCGAAAATCGCCATGATGATAGCCAGAATCGTCACGCCTGACAGCGGTAGATACCAGCTACCGCTGGCATCATGAAGTTTTCCCATGACGGGCGGCCCACATGCCGCCAGTAAATACCCGACCGACTGCGCCATGCCGGAAAGCGCCGCCGCCTGATGCGCCGAACTGGCGCGCAGGCCGATAAACGTCAGGCCGAGGATCATCGTCGCGCCTGAACCGAAGCCGAACAGTAGCGTCCAGATGACCGCCTGGCCCGGCACAAACCAAAGTCCCGCCGCGCCCACCGCGCACAATAGTGAGACCAGCGCGGCAATCCAGCGTTGATCGTTAAAGCGATGCAAAATAAGCGGAATAGCTAACCCAGGCGCCGCGGTCGCCAGTTGCAGCAGGCCATGTAGCGATCCTGCCTGTGCTTCGCTGTAACCGTGGCTGATGAGTATTGTTGGTAACCAGCCGATGATCACATAATAAATCAGTGAGTTAAGTCCCAGAAACAACGTAACTTGCCAGGCTAAAGGCGAACGCCAGATACCGCGTTCATGTAATGCCCGTGAGCTACTCAGGTTAGCTGAGCGGGTAGTGCGCCACTGCGGCAACCAGATGAGAAACGCCAACAGCGGAAACAGCATCAGCATTAACAGCGCGCCGCGCCAGCCAAAACCGTGCAACGCCAGCGGAACCACCAGCGCGGACCCCAACGCGGCGGCGGCGCCCATCGTCAATGAATACGCGCCCGTCAGCCTGGCGACATGTTGTGAAAAATCGCGCTTAATCAATCCTGGTAGCAGCACATTACCCAGCGCGATCCCGCACCCAATAATGGCAGTTCCGGCAAACAACAATGCAGCGGAGGGCAGGGAGCGGAGGGCAATACCCGCGCAAATCAGCAGCATTGCGGCAAACAGACTGCGTTCCATCCCAAACCGGCGGGCAATACCGGCCGCCAGCGGCGAAACCAGTGCAAACGCCAGAAGTGGCAAGGTTGTTAGCAGGCCCGTCTGGGCGGTGGAAAGACCGTAATCCGAACGGATTGTCTCCAGCAACGGCGCAGCGCCGGTAAATGTTACGCGTAGCGTAGTGGCTATCATCAAAATACCGGCAATCAGTAAAGCGCCCTGTTTGCCGCGTGGTGAAAGGGCTGTCGTCATCGTTTTCTCATCTCGTCAGGCGAGGCGATACCTTAACAGTTTTTACTGTTTGGATGAATCAAGCTAAAATGACAATTTATCGCTAAAATCGGACAATATAATGATTGGCCTGAGACTGGACGGTTACGATCCCGACCTTCACCACGATGCCGCTGTGGCCTTTTGTATTCGCGCCAGGGATGATGAACTGTTTAGCCCTCGCCATCAGCATCGCAAGGGACAGTTGATCCTCGCTCTGCACGGCGCGATCACCTGTGAGGTGGAAAATGCGATGTGGATGGTTCCGCCCCAGTATGCCGTCTGGCTCCCCGGCTCGCTGCCGCACAGTAATCATGTGACCGCAGGGGCGGAGCTGTGCTTTTTATTTATTGAACCTGCGGCGGTCGTCATGCCGGAGCGTTGCTGCACGCTGAAAATTTCGCCGTTATGCCGGGAGTTGATTTTGTCGCTGGCGCGCAGAACCGATTCCGAAAGAGCGCAAATGCCAACGCAGCGCCTTATTCAGGTGTTGTTTGATGAACTGCCGCAGCAGCCGCAGGAACAATTGCAATTACCGGTATCGGGGCATCCGAAAATTCGCCAAATGGTTGAGACAATGGCGCAGGAGCCCGCGCGATGGAATACGTTAGGGCAGTGGGCCAGCGTATTCGCGATGAGCGAGCGTAACCTTGCCCGGCTGGTCGTCAAAGAGACGGGGCTAAGCTTTCGTCGCTGGCGTCATCAGTTGCAATTAATTCTGGCGCTACAAGCGCTAATCGCGGGACGTAATGTACAGCAGACGGCGCAAATGCTGGGTTATGATTCCACCACGGCATTCATTACGATGTTTAAAAAAGGCCTGGGGCAGACCCCAGGCCAGTATCTGACGGGCGAGTTACTGCTTCCCCACAATTAAAGAGACCAGCCCCGCCGCAATCAGTGGGCCGACCGGCACGCCGCGAAACAGCGCGACGCCAAGTACCGTACCGACCAGCAGCCCGGCGACGAGCTGCGGTTGGTTTCCCATCAGCGTAATGCCGCGACCGCCCAGCCAGGAGACGAAAACGCCGACGGCAATCGCGACCAGCGATTTCCAGTTCACAAAAGAGTGGATCAATGTGGAGGGCGGTAGGGTTCCGCTGGCGATGGGGGCCATCACGCCGATGGTCAGAATAATAATCCCGACGGTGAGCCCCTGTTTTTCAATCCAGGGAAAAAAGGTATTCAACGGGGTTACGCGGACAATAATCAGCACCAGAATTGAGACGGCGACAGTGGTGTTGTGGCTGATAAATCCCAGAGCTGCCAGTCCGAGCAGGATCAGCAGAGTGACATCAAACATTATGGTTTCCTTGCCAAAAAGTAAGCCTGACTACTTTACGCCCAAACGAGAAAGCGCACAGGCCTTTTTAACGATTGATGCGGATTTCAGGCAACTGCCTGAAAGACAATCTCTACGTGAAAAACGGCGTTGTCATTAAATTGCCATCAACGCCGCGTATTGCTAACCGATGAACCGTCATTGTTGTCTTCCTGAGGATACAATTATGTACGATCCACCGTTTCTTGAAGCGCTGATGATTACGGCGTCGTTTTTCGCCATTTTTATCATTATCGTTGTGTCTGTATTGCTCCTTGAAGAGGGAGGGGACTAAGCTGTTGGCGATGACTGAAAGCGGCGGAAGACTGCCAGTTCTGGTCGGGCGATGCGCAGATAGTCCTGTGTATTCATAATGACTGATTTTTCCAGCAGGCCGGCATTAAAAGCAATTTCATCGAAACGCTCAAACAGGAGCGGATCGGCGACCAGTTTCAGATTGGGGTGAAAACTGAAAGGCGGGATTGCGCCAAAAACGCAGCCGGTCAGCATATCGACTTCCGCCGGGCTGGCAAGGGAAGCGCGTAAGCCGCCCAGGTGTGAAGCAAGCTGAGAGAGGTCGGCTTGCTGATCGGCCGCCAGAATAGCAAGAACGTGCTGGTTGACGCCGTTGCCTTTGACTTTACAGACCAGCGCTTTTGCGCCCTGGCCCAGCGCAGTACCGCGTATTTCAGAAACCGCTTCGCATTTTCCTACCGCTTCATGGCTCACCACACGATAGCGCGCGTTCTCCTGCGTTAATAAAGCCACTAAACGTTGGTGTGTAGCGACACCCTTCGCGACTTCAGTCATTTCGGCCATTTTTCACTCCTGGTGCAATATGAACATTTACTGCGAAGCACTATGATGAACGATGTTGTTTGTTCAGATAGAGCTGCGCATCGGAAGCCTGGTAGGCATCATTAATCGTATCATTGGGCTGCATATTATAAATCCCGGCGGAAAAATGGACTGTCTTATCCGGTGCGATAATTTGCAGGTTACGAATAATACGCTCTGGCAGATGGATAGCCAAATCCGCCGCGTAATCAACAAGAATAATACAGAACTCATCGCCGCCGAGGCGAATGGCGTAATCGCTTTTACGAATCGATGTTTTAATCGCTTTCGCCAACAGGGTAATAATTCGGTCGCCTTCCTGGTGCCCCTGGGTATCGTTGATCAGTTTTAACCTATCGCAATCAATAGCGACAAATGTTACCGGCGTCCCGGCATTGACCAGGCGTTGCAGTCGCTGTTCCAGCACTGGTGTTAATATTTTACGGTTGTAAAGCCCGGTCATGGCATCGCTAATATTTTCGCGTGTGACGTTGCGATAAAGCCGAAAGTGCATCCGTACCATATTAAGCAGGAGCGCCGTTGCCAGTAAGTAAAAGGCCAGCGCTTTCCAGGACGAGACAAGGAAATAGGTTAAATCAAGGGACAACGAAACGCGCAGCCCACCAGGGATATCATGGCTATAATTCACATATTGAAACAGATTGTTTTTGCTTTGATTAATAATGATTTCTTTTCCGGAGTCCATATCCTTTAGTGTTACGTTAAGATAACGCCAAACCAGCGGACGGTCCTGGGTATAAAAAATATTTTTTAAATTATCCTGGTTAACATCCACCATCACGATACCTTTTAACGTTCCCGCCAGATAGACTGGCGTTAAAAAGCTCATGACGTTTTCCTGGGTAATATCATCCATGTAAATACTTGAAATAACCGTACGGCCGGTAAAAAGTTTATCTATATCTTTTCTGTTAATACCCATTGTGCCTTTTTGTAAAAAAGTCCAACGATGCATGGCGAAGCGCCGTGAGTTGATTAAATCATAAAAATAGACATAATGTTTATTTAAATCAACGTAATAACGGAATTTAAGCTCCAGTGTGCCCAGCCCGTGACTGTGGTCGTCCTGCGAACGGTTGATGCTTACCGCCTGATCAAATGCAGGCAGTAAAAGGGCGTCATCAAGATTATTGGTACACTGTGTAGCGGCGGTTTGCAGGGTACCATGTAGCGCCGGATAATTATGCCGGGTCAGGTTGACGCCGTGCGTACCGTTAATGGCCTCAAAGGCGTCGCAAAACGCGCGGCGTTTTTCTGCGGTGACGGGGTCTCCCGGCGCTTCAAAAGTTCGCATTAAATGTGCGGCGATGCTTTGATTCTGGTACTTATCGTACAAAAACGACGAATCGGCTCTCTCCATGATATAACGCATATAGGCATTCATTGCCCTGTCGCTGGCAATAAGTTCGTAAATCAGGAAGGACGATGTCAAAACGATGACGCTTGCCGAGATAAAGTGCCTGAGCGCTTTATGATGCAAATTCATGATGAACTTCAGCCCTGAAAGTCGGATGCGTTAGTTTACCATAGCGATGAGAATTCCTCTAATATACCCAAAATAATTCGAGTTGCTTAAAGGCGGCAAGGGAGTGAGTCCCCAG
>NZ_JBKFSQ010000050.1:0-26383 GCF_046569525.1 Salmonella sp. 741265055_HSA
ACGTGAAGAAATTGAACGTGGTCAGGTACTGGCTAAGCCGGGCACCATCAAGCCGCACACCAAGTTCGATTCTGAAGTGTACATTCTGTCCAAAGATGAAGGCGGCCGTCATACTCCGTTCTTCAAAGGCTACCGTCCGCAGTTCTACTTCCGTACTACTGACGTGACTGGTACCATCGAACTGCCGGAAGGCGTAGAGATGGTAATGCCGGGCGACAACATCAAAATGGTTGTTACCCTGATCCACCCGATCGCAATGGACGACGGTCTGCGTTTCGCAATCCGTGAAGGCGGCCGTACCGTTGGCGCGGGCGTTGTTGCTAAAGTTCTGGGCTAATTACTCGTTAATTAGTTTTGAATTGAAGAGGGCGCTTCGGCGCCCTTTTTGTTGCCTGCTATTTAGCCGCTGTTATATTTATTCACCCTTTTTAACGCTTCTCCCGTGGAGTAAATCGCTTTGTGCTATTGTAATCATAACCATTCTCATTTACACTTTGTGCGGAAATTGAACGGGAGCGATCATGTACGTTTGTTTGTGTAATGGTATAAGCGATAAAAAAATCCGCCAGGCTGTACGACAATTTCATCCACAGTCATTTCAACAGTTGCGTAAATTTATTCCTGTGGGAAATCAATGTGGTAAGTGTATTCGCGCCGCGCGAGAAGTGATGCAGGATGAGTTAACGCAAATGCCGGAATTTAAAGAGATCGCCTGAGTCACACTCTTTTTTTTGACATCCCTGTAGCCCCATCTACGCTCTAGAGAGTGGAAGCGGAGGGACTATAAAATGAAAGGTGATGTTAAAATCATAAATTATCTCAATAAACTATTGGGAAATGAGCTTGTCGCAATTAATCAGTATTTTCTTCATGCCCGTATGTTCAAAAACTGGGGGCTGACTCGGCTTAATGATGTTGAGTACCATGAATCCATTGATGAGATGAAACACGCCGATAAGTATATTGAGCGTATTTTATTTCTGGAAGGCATACCGAACCTACAGGATCTGGGCAAGCTGGGCATCGGTGAAGATGTCGAAGAGATGCTACGATCGGATCTCCGGCTCGAACTGGAAGGCGCAAAAGATCTACGTGAGGCAATAGCCTATGCCGATAGCGTTCATGATTATGTCAGCCGGGATATGATGATTGAAATTCTTGCCGACGAGGAAGGCCACATCGACTGGCTGGAAACTGAGCTGGATTTGATTGCCAAACTTGGTATGCAAAATTATCTGCAATCACAAATTAAGGTTACCGATTAACCGTCTGGAAAGAAAACTTTCCAACCTGTTATGAAACCCGCCACCGCCAGCCATGGCCCAAAAGGTAGCGGGTTTATTAATGCCGATTTACCTCTCACCAGTAGCGCGACGCCAAACCCGCCACAGGCCAACATGGCGGCAAGGAAAACCAGTAACGGCAGTGTTTCCCAACAATGCCACGCTCCTAAGGCTGCAAGGTACTTGACGTCGCCATATCCAAGCCCCTCTTTCTGATAACGCAGGCGATAGCCCCAGTAAATTAACGCGAATCCGCCATAGCCGGCGATAGCACCCCAAAGCGCATCCGGTAAACGCTCCGGCAGGCAAATCTGGTGATAAAGCAGACCACCCCACAGTAATGGACAGGTAAACCGGTCAGGCAACAGACCGGTACGCGCGTCGTATATGCCAAGTAATAAAGAGAACGACGCATAAAAAATGAGAAAGGGGAGGGCAACAAACATAAGCAAATCCTCGTCAAGGCTTGTGCTCACCTTTATAGATTTATGCGACAGCGACAACGACGTATCGCCAGATTTGCCTGATGCCTTCCAAAGAAAAGATGCGCGTTGCCATCCCATGCGTACCATCTGGAACCATGCTCGCATAAGAATAAAGCGCTTATTTTCTATCCGACACTTGCGTCAGGCTGAGATTTACGTATAATGCGCGGGCTTGTCGTAATTGACGGCAGGTTCGATTTGAACCTCGAATAGCCGATTTGGCTATTTAACAATGCTCCCAATCGGGGAGCTACGTAAGAACGGTTACACTCTCCCATCAATCGTAATGGGTGTGAGGAGTAATCATTTTCGTTTATAAAATAATTGGAGCTCTGGTCTCATGCAGAACCAAAGAATCCGTATCCGCCTGAAAGCGTTTGATCATCGTCTGATCGATCAATCAACCGCGGAAATCGTCGAGACTGCCAAGCGCACTGGTGCGCAGGTTCGCGGTCCGATCCCGCTGCCGACCCGCAAAGAGCGCTTTACCGTTCTGATCTCTCCGCACGTTAACAAAGATGCGCGCGATCAGTACGAAATTCGCACTCACAAGCGTCTGGTTGACATCGTTGAGCCAACCGAGAAAACCGTTGATGCTCTGATGCGTCTGGACCTGGCTGCCGGTGTAGACGTGCAGATCAGCCTGGGTTAATCAGGTCATCGAGCGATTGAGAGGTTGATACAATGATTGGTTTAGTCGGTAAAAAAGTGGGTATGACCCGCATCTTCACTGAAGATGGCGTCTCTATCCCAGTAACCGTAATCGAAGTTGAAGCAAACCGTGTTACTCAGGTTAAAGACCTGGCTAACGATGGCTACCGCGCTGTTCAGGTTACTACGGGTGCTAAAAAAGCTAACCGTGTCACCAGGCCGGAAGCGGGTCACTTTGCTAAAGCTGGCGTAGAAGCTGGCCGTGGTCTGTGGGAATTCCGTCTGGCTGAAGGCGAAGAATACACCGTAGGTCAGAGCATCAGCGTTGAACTGTTTGCTGACGTTAAAAAAGTTGACGTAACCGGTACCTCTAAAGGTAAAGGTTTCGCTGGTACCGTTAAGCGCTGGAACTTCCGTACCCAGGACGCTACTCACGGTAACTCCTTGTCTCACCGCGTTCCGGGTTCTATCGGTCAGAACCAGACTCCGGGCAAAGTGTTCAAAGGCAAGAAAATGGCAGGTCAGATGGGTAATGAGCGCGTAACCGTTCAGAGCCTTGACGTAGTACGCGTTGACGCTGAGCGCAACCTGCTGCTGGTTAAGGGTGGTGTTCCGGGTGCAACCGGTTGCGACCTGATCGTTAAACCAGCTGTGAAGGCGTAAGGGGATAGCAATGGAATTAGTATTGAAAGACGCGCAGAGCGCGCTGACTGTTTCCGAAACTACCTTCGGTCGTGATTTCAACGAAGCGCTGGTTCACCAGGTTGTTGTTGCTTATGCAGCTGGTGCTCGTCAGGGTACTCGTGCTCAGAAGACTCGTGCTGAAGTAACTGGTTCCGGTAAAAAACCGTGGCGCCAGAAAGGCACTGGCCGTGCGCGTTCAGGTTCTATCAAGAGCCCGATCTGGCGTTCCGGTGGCGTGACCTTCGCTGCTCGTCCGCAGGACCACAGTCAAAAAGTTAACAAGAAGATGTACCGCGGCGCGCTGAAAAGCATCCTGTCCGAACTGGTACGTCAGGATCGTCTGATCGTTGTCGAGAAGTTCTCTGTAGAAGCGCCGAAAACTAAGCTGCTGGCACAGAAACTGAAAGACATGGCTCTGGAAGATGTGCTGATCATCACCGGTGAGCTGGACGAGAACCTGTTCCTGGCCGCACGTAACCTGCACAAGGTTGACGTACGCGATGCGACTGGTATCGACCCGGTTAGCCTGATCGCCTTCGACAAAGTCGTAATGACTGCTGATGCTGTTAAGCAAGTTGAGGAGATGCTGGCATGATTCGTGAAGAACGTCTGCTGAAGGTGCTGCGCGCACCGCACGTTTCTGAAAAAGCGTCTACTGCGATGGAAAAAACCAACACCATCGTTCTCAAAGTTGCTAAAGACGCGACCAAAGCAGAAATCAAAGCTGCTGTGCAGAAACTGTTTGAAGTCGAAGTCGAAGTCGTTAACACCCTGGTCGTTAAAGGGAAAGTTAAACGTCACGGACAGCGTATCGGTCGTCGTAGCGACTGGAAAAAAGCTTACGTCACCCTGAAAGAAGGCCAGAATCTGGACTTCGTCGGCGGCGCTGAGTAAGTCGGAGGAGTAATACAATGGCAGTTGTTAAATGTAAACCGACATCTCCGGGTCGTCGCCACGTCGTTAAAGTGGTCAACCCAGAGCTGCACAAGGGCAAACCTTTTGCTCCGCTGGTTGAAAAAAACAGCAAATCCGGTGGTCGTAACAACAATGGCCGTATCACCACTCGTCATATCGGTGGTGGTCACAAACAGGCTTATCGTATTGTTGACTTCAAACGCAACAAAGACGGTATCCCGGCAGTTGTTGAACGTCTTGAGTACGATCCGAACCGTTCCGCGAACATCGCGCTGGTTCTGTACAAAGACGGCGAACGCCGTTACATCCTGGCCCCGAAAGGCCTGAAAGCTGGCGACCAGATTCAGTCTGGCGTTGATGCTGCAATCAAAGCAGGCAACACCCTGCCGATGCGCAATATCCCGGTTGGTTCTACCGTTCATAACGTAGAAATGAAACCAGGTAAAGGCGGTCAGCTGGCGCGTTCCGCTGGTACTTACGTTCAGATCGTTGCTCGCGATGGCGCTTATGTCACCCTGCGTCTGCGTTCTGGTGAAATGCGTAAAGTCGAAGCAGACTGCCGTGCAACCCTGGGCGAAGTTGGCAATGCTGAGCATATGCTGCGCGTTCTGGGTAAAGCAGGTGCTGCACGCTGGCGTGGCGTTCGTCCTACCGTTCGCGGTACTGCGATGAACCCAGTAGACCACCCACATGGTGGTGGTGAAGGTCGTAACTTTGGTAAGCACCCGGTAACTCCGTGGGGCGTTCAGACCAAAGGTAAGAAGACCCGCAGCAACAAGCGTACTGATAAATTCATCGTACGTCGCCGTAGCAAATAATTTTAGAGGATAAGCCATGCCACGTTCTCTCAAGAAAGGTCCTTTTATTGACCTGCACTTGCTGAAGAAGGTAGAGAAAGCGGTGGAAAGCGGAGACAAGAAGCCCCTGCGCACTTGGTCCCGTCGTTCAACGATCTTTCCTAACATGATCGGTTTGACCATCGCTGTCCATAATGGTCGTCAGCACGTTCCGGTATTTGTTTCCGACGAAATGGTCGGTCACAAACTGGGTGAATTCGCACCGACTCGTACTTATCGCGGCCACGCTGCTGATAAAAAAGCGAAGAAGAAATAAGGTAGGAGGAAGAGATGGAAACTATCGCTAAACATCGCCATGCTCGTTCTTCTGCTCAGAAGGTTCGCCTTGTTGCTGACCTGATTCGCGGTAAGAAAGTGTCGCAGGCTCTGGATATTCTGACCTACACCAACAAGAAAGCGGCTGTACTGGTCAAGAAAGTTCTGGAATCTGCCATTGCTAACGCTGAACACAACGATGGCGCTGACATTGACGATCTGAAAGTTACGAAAATTTTCGTAGACGAAGGCCCGAGCATGAAGCGCATTATGCCGCGTGCAAAAGGTCGTGCAGATCGCATCCTGAAGCGCACCAGCCACATCACTGTGGTTGTGTCCGATCGCTGAGACTCTGGAGACTAGCAATGGGTCAGAAAGTACATCCTAATGGTATTCGCCTGGGTATTGTAAAACCATGGAACTCTACCTGGTTTGCGAACACCAAAGAATTCGCTGACAACCTGGACAGCGATTTTAAAGTACGTCAGTACCTGACGAAGGAACTGGCTAAAGCGTCTGTATCTCGTATCGTTATCGAGCGTCCGGCTAAGAGCATCCGTGTGACTATTCACACCGCTCGCCCGGGTATCGTTATCGGTAAAAAAGGTGAAGACGTAGAAAAACTGCGTAAGGTCGTAGCGGATATCGCTGGCGTTCCTGCACAGATCAATATCGCCGAAGTTCGTAAACCTGAACTGGACGCTAAACTGGTTGCTGACAGCATCACTTCTCAGCTGGAACGTCGCGTTATGTTCCGTCGTGCGATGAAGCGTGCTGTACAGAACGCCATGCGTCTGGGCGCTAAAGGTATCAAAGTTGAAGTTAGCGGCCGTCTGGGCGGCGCGGAAATCGCACGTACCGAATGGTACCGCGAAGGTCGCGTACCGCTGCACACTCTGCGTGCTGACATCGACTACAACACCTCTGAAGCGCACACCACTTATGGTGTAATCGGCGTTAAAGTGTGGATCTTCAAAGGCGAGATCCTGGGTGGTATGGCTGCTGTTGAACAACCGGAAAAACCGGCTGCTCAACCGAAAAAGCAGCAGCGTAAAGGCCGTAAATAAGGAGCGTCGCTGATGTTACAACCAAAGCGTACAAAATTCCGTAAAATGCACAAAGGCCGCAACCGTGGTCTGGCTGCAGGCGCGGATGTTAGCTTCGGCAGCTTCGGCCTGAAAGCTGTTGGCCGTGGTCGTCTGACTGCCCGTCAGATCGAAGCAGCACGTCGTGCTATGACCCGTGCAGTTAAGCGTCAAGGTAAGATCTGGATCCGTGTATTCCCGGACAAACCGATCACTGAAAAGCCGCTGGCAGTGCGTATGGGTAAAGGTAAAGGTAACGTGGAGTATTGGGTTGCCTTGATTCAGCCGGGTAAAGTCCTGTATGAAATGGACGGCGTACCGGAAGAGCTGGCCCGTGAAGCATTCAAGCTGGCAGCAGCGAAACTGCCGATTAAAACCACCTTTGTAACTAAGACGGTGATGTAATGAAAGCAAAAGAGCTGCGTGAGAAGAGCGTTGAAGAGCTGAACACCGAGCTACTGAACCTGCTGCGTGAGCAGTTCAACCTGCGTATGCAGGCTGCAAGTGGCCAGCTGCAACAGTCTCACCTGTTGAAGCAAGTGCGTCGTGATGTCGCACGCGTTAAGACTTTACTGACTGAGAAGGCGGGTGCGTAATGACCGATAAAATCCGTACTCTGCAAGGTCGCGTGGTTAGCGACAAAATGGAGAAATCCATTGTTGTTGCTATCGAACGTTTTGTGAAACACCCGATCTACGGTAAATTCATCAAGCGTACGACCAAAATGCACGTACATGACGAGAACAACGAATGTGGTATCGGCGACGTGGTTGAAATCCGCGAATGCCGTCCGCTGTCCAAGACCAAATCCTGGACTCTGGTTCGCGTTGTAGAGAAAGCGGTTCTGTAATACAGTACGCATTCTCAACGAATAAACGGCTCAGCGATGGGCCGTTTATTTTTTCTACCCATATCTGATTTGCGGTGTTATAATGCCGCGCCCTCGATATGGGGTTTTTTTAACGACCTGATTTTCGGGTCTCAGTAGTAGTTGACATTAGCGGAGCACTAAAATGATCCAAGAACAGACTATGCTGAACGTCGCCGACAACTCCGGTGCACGTCGCGTAATGTGTATCAAGGTTCTGGGTGGCTCGCACCGTCGCTACGCAGGCGTAGGCGACATCATTAAGATCACCATCAAAGAAGCGATTCCGCGTGGTAAGGTCAAAAAAGGTGATGTGCTGAAGGCGGTAGTGGTGCGCACCAAGAAGGGTGTTCGTCGCCCGGACGGTTCTGTCATTCGCTTCGATGGTAATGCATGCGTTATTTTAAACAATAACAGCGAGCAGCCTATCGGTACGCGTATTTTTGGGCCGGTAACTCGTGAACTTCGTAACGAGAAGTTCATGAAAATTATCTCTCTGGCACCAGAAGTACTCTAAGGAGCGAATCATGGCAGCGAAAATCCGTCGTGATGACGAAGTTATCGTGTTAACCGGTAAAGATAAAGGTAAACGCGGTAAAGTTAAGAATGTCCTGTCTTCCGGCAAGGTCATTGTTGAAGGTATCAACCTGGTTAAGAAACACCAGAAGCCGGTTCCGGCTCTGAACCAACCGGGCGGCATCGTTGAAAAAGAAGCTGCAATTCAGGTTTCTAACGTTGCAATCTTCAATGCGGCAACCGGCAAGGCTGACCGTGTAGGCTTTAGATTCGAAGACGGCAAAAAAGTCCGTTTCTTCAAGTCTAACAGCGAAACTATCAAGTAATTTGGAGTAGTACGATGGCGAAACTGCATGATTACTACAAAGACGAAGTAGTTAACAAACTCATGACTGAGTTTAACTACAATTCTGTCATGCAAGTCCCTCGGGTCGAGAAGATCACCCTGAACATGGGTGTTGGTGAAGCGATCGCTGACAAGAAACTGCTGGATAACGCAGCAGCAGACCTGACAGCAATCTCCGGTCAAAAACCGTTGATCACCAAAGCACGCAAATCTGTTGCAGGCTTCAAAATCCGTCAGGGCTATCCGATCGGCTGTAAAGTAACTCTGCGTGGCGAACGCATGTGGGAGTTCTTTGAGCGCCTGATCACTATTGCTGTTCCTCGTATCCGTGACTTCCGTGGCTTGTCCGCTAAGTCATTCGACGGTCGTGGTAACTACAGCATGGGTGTCCGTGAGCAGATCATCTTCCCAGAAATCGACTACGATAAAGTCGACCGCGTTCGTGGTTTGGATATTACCATTACCACTACTGCGAAATCTGACGAAGAAGGCCGTGCTCTGCTGGCTGCCTTTGACTTCCCGTTCCGCAAGTAAGGTAGGGTTACTAAATGGCTAAGCAATCAATGAAAGCACGCGAAGTAAAACGCGTAGCTTTAGCTGATAAATACTTCGCGAAACGCGCTGAACTGAAAGCGATCATCTCTGATGTGAACGCAACCGACGAAGATCGTTGGAATGCGGTTCTTAAGCTGCAGACTCTGCCGCGTGATTCCAGCCCGTCACGTCAGCGTAACCGCTGCCGTCAAACTGGTCGTCCGCACGCTTTCCTGCGGAAGTTCGGGTTGAGCCGTATTAAGGTCCGTGAAGCCGCTATGCGCGGTGAAATTCCGGGTCTGAAAAAGGCTAGCTGGTAATTGTCACCAATTGAATCACGGGAGTAAAGACAGATGAGCATGCAAGATCCGATCGCGGATATGCTGACCCGTATCCGTAACGGTCAGGCCGCGAACAAAGCTGCGGTCACCATGCCTTCCTCCAAGCTGAAAGTGGCAATTGCCAACGTGCTGAAGGAAGAAGGTTTTATTGAAGATTTTAAAGTTGAAGGCGACACCAAGCCGGAACTGGAACTGACTCTTAAGTATTTCCAGGGTAAAGCTGTTGTAGAAAGCATTCAGCGTGTCAGCCGCCCAGGCCTGCGCATCTACAAACGTAAAGATGAGCTGCCGAAAGTTATGGCCGGTCTGGGTATCGCAGTTGTTTCTACCTCTAAAGGTGTTATGACTGATCGTGCAGCGCGCCAGGCTGGTCTTGGTGGCGAAATTATCTGCTACGTAGCCTAATCGGAGGAAAAAATGTCTCGTGTTGCTAAAGCACCGGTCGTTGTTCCTGCCGGCGTTGATGTCAAAATCAACGGTCAGGTTATTACGATCAAAGGTAAAAACGGCGAGCTGACTCGTACTCTCAACGATGCTGTTGAAGTTAAACATGCAGATAATGCACTGACCTTCGGTCCGCGTGATGGTTACGCAGACGGTTGGGCACAGGCTGGTACCGCGCGTGCCCTGCTGAACTCAATGGTTATCGGTGTTACCGAAGGCTTCACTAAGAAGCTGCAGCTGGTTGGTGTAGGTTATCGTGCAGCGGTTAAAGGGAATGTAGTAAACCTGTCTTTAGGTTTCTCTCACCCGGTTGACCATCAGCTGCCGGCAGGTATCACTGCTGAATGTCCGACTCAAACTGAAATCGTGCTGAAAGGCGCTGATAAGCAGGTGATCGGCCAGGTTGCAGCAGATCTGCGCGCCTACCGTCGTCCTGAGCCTTACAAAGGCAAGGGTGTTCGTTACGCCGACGAAGTCGTGCGTACCAAAGAGGCTAAGAAGAAGTAAGGTAACACTATGGATAAGAAATCTGCTCGTATCCGTCGTGCGACCCGCGCACGCCGCAAGCTCCAGGAGCTGGGCGCAACTCGCCTGGTGGTACATCGTACCCCGCGTCATATTTACGCACAGGTAATTGCACCGAACGGTTCTGAAGTTCTGGTAGCTGCTTCTACTGTAGAAAAAGCTATCGCTGAACAACTGAAGTACACCGGTAACAAAGACGCGGCTGCAGCTGTGGGTAAAGCTGTCGCTGAACGCGCTCTGGAAAAAGGCATCAAAGATGTGTCCTTTGACCGTTCCGGGTTCCAATATCATGGTCGTGTCCAGGCACTGGCAGATGCTGCCCGTGAAGCTGGCCTTCAGTTCTAAGGTAGAGGTGTAAGATGGCTCACATCGAAAAACAAGCTGGCGAACTGCAGGAAAAGCTGATCGCGGTAAACCGCGTATCTAAAACCGTTAAAGGTGGTCGTATTTTCTCCTTCACAGCTCTGACTGTAGTAGGCGATGGTAACGGTCGCGTAGGTTTTGGTTACGGTAAAGCGCGTGAAGTTCCAGCAGCGATCCAGAAAGCGATGGAAAAAGCCCGTCGCAATATGATTAACGTCGCGCTGAACAACGGCACCCTGCAGCACCCGGTTAAAGGTGTTCACACGGGGTCTCGTGTATTCATGCAGCCAGCTTCCGAAGGTACCGGTATCATCGCCGGTGGTGCAATGCGCGCCGTTCTGGAAGTTGCTGGGGTTCATAACGTTCTGGCTAAAGCATACGGTTCCACCAACCCGATCAACGTGGTTCGTGCAACTATTGATGGCCTGGAAAATATGAATTCTCCAGAAATGGTCGCTGCCAAGCGTGGTAAATCCGTTGAAGAAATTCTGGGGAAATAAACCATGGCAAAGACTATTAAAATTACTCAAACCCGCAGTGCAATCGGTCGTCTGCCGAAACACAAGGCAACGCTGCTTGGCCTGGGTCTGCGTCGTATTGGTCACACCGTAGAGCGCGAGGATACTCCTGCTGTTCGTGGTATGGTCAACGCGGTTTCCTTCATGGTTAAAGTTGAGGAGTAAGAGATGCGTTTAAATACTCTGTCTCCGGCCGAAGGCTCCAAAAAGGCGGGTAAACGCCTGGGTCGTGGTATCGGTTCTGGCCTCGGTAAAACCGGTGGTCGTGGTCACAAAGGTCAGAAGTCTCGTTCTGGCGGTGGCGTACGTCGCGGTTTCGAGGGTGGTCAGATGCCTCTGTACCGTCGTCTGCCGAAATTCGGCTTCACTTCTCGCAAAGCAGCGATTACAGCCGAAGTTCGTCTGTCTGACCTGGCGAAAGTAGAAGGCGGCGTTGTAGACCTGAACACGCTGAAAGCGGCAAACATTATCGGTATCCAGATCGAGTTCGCGAAAGTGATCCTGGCTGGTGAAGTCACTACTCCGGTAACTGTTCGTGGCCTGCGTGTTACTAAAGGCGCTCGTGCTGCTATCGAAGCTGCTGGCGGTAAAATCGAGGAATAAGTAGCAGATGGCTAAACAACCGGGATTAGATTTTCAAAGTGCCAAAGGTGGCTTAGGTGAGCTGAAACGCAGACTGCTGTTTGTTATCGGCGCGCTGATTGTGTTCCGTATTGGCTCTTTTATTCCGATCCCTGGTATTGATGCCGCTGTACTTGCCAAACTGCTTGAGCAACAGCGAGGCACCATCATTGAAATGTTTAACATGTTCTCTGGTGGTGCTCTCAGCCGTGCTTCTATCTTTGCCCTGGGGATCATGCCGTATATTTCGGCGTCGATCATTATCCAGCTGTTGACGGTGGTTCATCCAACGCTCGCAGAAATTAAGAAAGAAGGGGAGTCTGGTCGTCGTAAGATCAGCCAGTACACCCGTTACGGTACTCTGGTGCTGGCGATATTCCAGTCGATCGGTATTGCTACCGGTTTGCCGAATATGCCTGGTATGCAGGGCCTGGTGATGAATCCAGGCTTTGCATTCTATTTCACCGCTGTTGTAAGTCTGGTTACAGGAACCATGTTCCTGATGTGGCTCGGCGAACAGATTACTGAGCGCGGTATCGGCAACGGTATCTCAATCATCATCTTCGCTGGTATCGTTGCGGGACTCCCGCCAGCCATTGCCCATACTATCGAGCAAGCGCGTCAAGGCGACCTGCACTTCCTCGTGTTGCTGTTGGTTGCAGTATTAGTATTTGCAGTGACGTTCTTTGTAGTATTCGTTGAACGTGGTCAACGCCGTATTGTGGTAAACTACGCCAAACGTCAGCAAGGTCGTCGTGTCTATGCTGCACAGAGCACACATTTACCGCTGAAAGTGAATATGGCGGGGGTAATCCCGGCAATCTTCGCTTCCAGTATTATTCTGTTCCCGGCGACCATCGCGTCATGGTTCGGGGGCGGTACTGGTTGGAACTGGCTGACAACAATTTCGCTGTATTTGCAGCCTGGGCAACCGCTTTATGTGTTTCTCTATGCGTCTGCAATCATCTTCTTCTGTTTCTTCTACACGGCGTTGGTTTTCAACCCGCGTGAAACAGCAGATAACCTGAAGAAGTCCGGTGCATTTGTACCAGGAATTCGTCCGGGAGAGCAAACGGCGAAGTATATCGATAAAGTAATGACCCGCCTGACCCTGGTTGGTGCGCTGTATATTACCTTTATCTGCCTGATCCCGGAGTTCATGCGTGATGCAATGAAAGTGCAGTTCTACTACGGTGGGACATCACTGCTTATCGTTGATGTCGTGATTATGGACTTTATGGCTCAAGTGCAAACTCTGATGATGTCCAGTCAGTATGAGTCTGCATTGAAGAAGGCGAACCTGAAAGGCTACGGCCGTTAATTGGTCGCCTGAGAAGTTACGGAGAGTAAAAATGAAAGTTCGTGCTTCCGTCAAGAAATTATGCCGTAACTGCAAAATCGTTAAGCGTGATGGTGTCATCCGTGTGATTTGCAGTGCCGAGCCGAAGCATAAACAGCGCCAAGGCTGATTTTTTCGCATATTTTTCTTGCAAAGTTGGGTTGAGCTGGCTAGATTAGCCAGCCAATCTTTTGTATGTCTGTACGTTTCCATTTGAGTATCCTGAAAACGGGCTTTTCAGCATGGTACGTACATATTAAATAGTAGGAGTGCATAGTGGCCCGTATAGCAGGCATTAACATTCCTGATCAGAAACACGCCGTGATCGCGTTAACTTCGATCTACGGTGTCGGCAAGACCCGTTCTAAAGCCATCCTGGCTGCAGCGGGTATCGCTGAAAATGTTAAGATCAGTGAGCTGTCTGAAGAACAAATCGACACGCTGCGTGACGAAGTTGCCAAATTTGTCGTTGAAGGTGATCTGCGCCGTGAAATCAGCATGAGCATCAAGCGCCTGATGGATCTTGGTTGCTATCGCGGTTTGCGTCATCGTCGTGGTCTCCCGGTTCGCGGTCAGCGTACCAAGACCAACGCTCGTACCCGTAAGGGTCCGCGCAAACCGATCAAGAAATAATCGGGGTGATTGAATAATGGCAAAGGCACCAGTTCGCGCACGTAAACGTGTAAGAAAACAAGTCTCTGACGGCGTGGCTCATATCCATGCTTCTTTCAACAACACCATCGTGACTATTACCGATCGTCAGGGTAATGCGCTGGGTTGGGCAACAGCCGGTGGTTCCGGTTTCCGTGGTTCTCGCAAATCCACTCCGTTTGCAGCTCAGGTTGCAGCAGAGCGTTGCGCTGACGCCGTGAAAGAATACGGTATCAAGAATCTGGAAGTTATGGTTAAAGGTCCGGGTCCAGGCCGCGAATCTACTATTCGTGCTCTGAACGCCGCTGGTTTCCGCATCACTAATATTACTGATGTGACTCCGATCCCTCATAACGGTTGTCGTCCGCCGAAAAAACGTCGCGTATAACGCTTCGTTTTCCAGGTTAGTTGGAGAAAGAAAATGGCAAGATATTTGGGTCCTAAGCTCAAGCTGAGCCGTCGTGAGGGCACCGACTTATTCCTTAAGTCTGGCGTTCGCGCGATCGATACCAAGTGTAAAATTGAACAAGCTCCTGGCCAGCACGGTGCGCGTAAGCCGCGTCTGTCTGACTATGGTGTGCAGTTGCGTGAAAAGCAAAAAGTTCGCCGCATTTACGGTGTGCTGGAGCGTCAGTTCCGTAACTACTACAAAGAAGCAGCACGTCTGAAAGGCAACACCGGTGAAAACCTGTTGGCTCTGCTGGAAGGTCGTCTGGACAACGTTGTATACCGTATGGGCTTCGGCGCCACTCGTGCGGAAGCACGTCAGCTGGTTAGCCATAAAGCAATTATGGTAAACGGTCGTGTTGTTAACATCGCTTCTTATCAGGTTAGTCCGAATGACGTTGTTAGCATTCGTGAGAAAGCGAAGAAGCAGTCTCGCGTGAAAGCCGCTCTGGAGCTGGCTGAGCAGCGTGAAAAGCCAACCTGGCTGGAAGTTGATGCTGGCAAGATGGAAGGTACGTACAAGCGTAAGCCTGAGCGTTCTGATCTGTCTGCGGACATTAACGAACACCTGATCGTCGAGCTTTACTCCAAGTAAAGCTTAGTACCAAAGAGAGGACACAATGCAGGGTTCTGTGACAGAGTTTCTAAAACCGCGCCTGGTAGATATCGAGCAAGTGAGTTCGACGCACGCCAAGGTGACCCTTGAGCCTTTAGAGCGTGGCTTCGGCCATACTCTGGGTAACGCACTGCGCCGTATTCTGCTCTCATCGATGCCGGGTTGCGCGGTGACCGAGGTTGAGATTGATGGTGTACTACATGAGTACAGCACCAAAGAAGGCGTTCAGGAAGACATCCTGGAAATCCTGCTCAACCTGAAAGGGCTGGCGGTGAGAGTTCAGGGTAAAGATGAAGTTATTCTTACCTTGAATAAATCTGGCATTGGCCCTGTGACTGCAGCCGATATCACCCATGATGGGGATGTCGAAATCGTCAAGCCGCAGCACGTGATCTGCCACCTGACCGATGAAAACGCGTCTATTAGTATGCGTATCAAAGTTCAGCGCGGTCGTGGTTATGTGCCGGCTTCTACCCGAATTCATTCGGAAGAAGATGAGCGCCCAATCGGCCGTCTGCTGGTCGACGCCTGCTACAGCCCTGTAGAGCGTATTGCCTACAATGTTGAAGCAGCGCGTGTAGAACAGCGTACCGACCTGGACAAGCTGGTCATCGAAATGGAAACCAACGGCACAATCGATCCTGAAGAGGCGATTCGTCGTGCGGCAACCATCCTGGCTGAACAACTGGAAGCTTTCGTTGATTTACGTGATGTACGTCAACCGGAAGTGAAAGAAGAGAAACCAGAGTTCGATCCGATCCTGCTGCGCCCTGTTGACGATCTGGAATTGACTGTCCGCTCTGCTAACTGCCTCAAGGCAGAAGCTATCCACTATATCGGTGATCTGGTACAGCGTACCGAGGTTGAGCTTCTTAAGACGCCTAACCTGGGTAAAAAATCTCTTACCGAGATTAAAGACGTGCTGGCTTCCCGTGGACTGTCTCTGGGTATGCGCCTGGAAAACTGGCCACCGGCAAGCATCGCTGACGAGTAACCGGATCACAGGTTAAGGTTTTACTGAGAAGGATAAGGTCATGCGCCATCGTAAGAGTGGTCGTCAACTGAACCGCAACAGCAGCCATCGCCAGGCTATGTTCCGCAACATGGCAGGTTCACTGGTTCGTCATGAAATCATCAAGACGACCCTGCCTAAAGCGAAAGAGCTGCGTCGCGTAGTTGAGCCGCTGATTACTCTTGCCAAGACTGATAGCGTTGCTAATCGTCGTCTGGCATTCGCCCGTACTCGTGATAACGAGATCGTGGCAAAACTGTTTAACGAGCTGGGCCCGCGTTTCGCGAGCCGCGCCGGTGGTTACACTCGCATTCTGAAGTGTGGCTTCCGTGCAGGCGACAACGCGCCGATGGCATACATCGAGCTGGTTGATCGTTCAGAGAAAACAGAAGCTGCTGCAGAGTAATCTGTAGTAACGTAAAAAAACCCGCTTCGGCGGGTTTTTTTATACCCTCCTGAACCTCACATATCTACAATCATTGTATTCTTTTCGTTCAATCCCTGGAGCGACGTATGTGGTTACTTGACCAGTGGGCAGAGCGTCATATTATTGAGGCACAGCGTAAAGGCGAGTTTGATAATCTGCCTGGCCGCGGCGAGCCGCTTATTCTGGATGATGATTCTCATGTGCCGGCGGAACTTCGTGCGGGTTATCGCTTACTCAAGAATGCGGGCTGTCTTCCCCCTGAACTGGAGCAGCGCAGAGACGCTATTCAGTTACTTGATATCCTCAACAGTATCCGGGAAGATGACCCTCGATATCATCAGGTAAGTCGCCAGCTCTCGCTGCTTGAACTAAAACTTCGGCAGGCTGGGTTGAGTACCGATTTTTTACACGGTGAGTATGCAGAAAAACTGCTGCATAAAATCAACGATAATTAACGGAGCTTGTATGTATCGCATTGGTGAGCTGGCAAAGCTGGCAGACGTAACGCCTGATACCATTCGTTACTATGAAAAACAACAGATGATGGATCATGAGGTACGTACTGAAGGCGGGTTTCGTCTGTATACCGAAAACGATCTGCAGCGCCTCAAGTTTATTCGTTATGCGCGGCAGTTGGGTTTCACGCTTGAGTCGATCCGTGAACTTTTATCGATCCGAATTGATCCTGAGCACCATACCTGTCAGGAGTCAAAAAGTATTGTGCAAGAGCGATTGCAGGAGGTTGAAGCCAGGATTGCGGAACTGCAAACGATGCAGCGTTCGTTACAAAGGCTTAATGATGCTTGTTGCGGAACGGCCCACAGTAGCGTCTATTGTTCCATTCTGGAAGCCCTGGAACAGGGGGCCAGTGGAGCGAAATCAGGATGTTGATTTATTGAACCGGCGGGGCTACACTCGCGCCGTTAATTTATACAAACGGGAGACATTATGAGTCGTTATCAACATAAGAAAGGGCAGATAAAGGACAATGCCATTGAGGCATTACTGCACGATCCCCTTTTCAGGCAACGCGTTGAAAAAAATAAGAAAGGCAAAGGAAGTTATCTGCGTAAAGGTAAACACGGTAATCGAGGGAACTGGGAGGCCAGTGGCAAGAAAGTAAGTGACTTTTTTACCACTGGCCTTCTGCTTATTAAGAACGGTTATTTTGTTCTTTCAGCAGATCGCGGATTTCGCTCAATAACACTTCCTCTTTAGAAGGCGCTGGCGGAGCTGCCGGCTCTTCTGCTTTTTTACGGTTGAGTCTGTTGATAAGCTTAATGGCAACAAAGATAGCCAAGGCCACAATCACAAAATCAAATACGTTCTGGATAAACACGCCGTAATGCATGACGACCGCCGGAATATCTCCCTGCGCTTCGCGTAACGTAAAAGCAAATTGTTTAAAGTCGATCCCGCCGATTAACAATCCCAACGGCGGCATAATGATATCGGCAACCAGTGAAGAAACAATCTTACCGAATGCCGCGCCAATAATGACACCCACTGCCAAATCCACAACATTCCCGCGCATCGCGAATTCGCGAAATTCTTTAATAAAACTCATTTTTATTCTCCCTATGCAGCTGACGTTATAAGTTTAACAAATGCTAAGGCATTTTCCATTTACGGCTTCTGTTTAGCGAAATAAATTAAACCTTGATAAATAAAGGGAATTAAAAAGGGCGCTGAATGAGCGCCCCTTAAATTAGAGGAAGAAAGGACTTGGCTGGAACAGACGTTCGACGTCGGTAATAAACTTTTTATCGGTCAAAAACATAATGACGTGATCGCCTTGTTCAATGCGTAAATTGTCATTAGCAATCATGACATCATTACCGCGAACGACCGCGCCAATAATGGTGCCTGGCGGCAGTTTTATTTCGTCAATGACGCGGCCAACCACGCGGGAAGTGCTTTCATCGCCGTGCGCGACGGCTTCGATGGCTTCGGCAACCCCGCGACGTAGTGAGGAAACGCCGACGATATCTGCTTTACGCACATGGCTCAGTAATGCAGAGATGGTGGCCTGCTGCGGAGAAATCGCAATATCTATAACGCTACCCTGCACAAGATCGACATAAGCTCGGCGCTGAATCAGCACCATCACTTTTTTGGCGCCCATACGCTTAGCCAACATCGCGGACATGATATTGGCTTCGTCATCGTTGGTGACGGCAATAAACAGATCGACCTGATCAATATGCTCCTCCGCCAGCAATTCCTGATCGGAAGCGTCGCCAAAAAAGACGATCGTGTTTTGCAGTTTCTCAGCCAGTTCTGCGGCGCGTTGTTGATCGCGTTCGATCAATTTAACGCTATAGTCTTTTTCCAGACGCCTTGCCAGCCCGGCACCGATATTGCCGCCGCCCACCAGCATGATGCGCTTGTAGGGTTTTTCCAGACGCTGTAATTCGCTCATTACTGCACGGATATGCTGTGAAGCCGCAATAAAGAAGACTTCATCCCCTGCTTCAACGATAGTCGAGCCCTGAGGGCGGATTGGTCTGTCATGGCGGAAAATTGCGGCAACGCGGGTATCGATATGCGGCATATGCTCTCGCATTGTCGAGAGCGCGTTACCTATTAGTGGACCGCCATAGTAGGCTTTAACTACTGCCAGACTGACTTTCCCTTCGGCAAAGTTTACAACCTGTAATGCTCCCGGATACTCGATCAGACGATAAATATTATCGATAACCAACTGCTCTGGCGCGATCAGATGATCAATCGGAACCGCTTCAGAATGAAAGAGTTTATCCGCATCGCGAACATAGTCCGGGGAGCGAATGCGGGCGATACGGTTTGGAGTGTTGAAGAGTGAATAGGCTACCTGACAGGCAACCATATTAGTTTCATCTGAACTGGTGACAGCGACCAGCATATCCGCATCGTCAGCGCCCGCTTCGCGCAACACGCGGGGATGCGAACCATGCCCCTGAACTACGCGTAGATCGAACTTATCTTGCAAACTGCGTAATCGTTCGCCGTTGGTATCAACCACCGTGATGTCGTTGTTTTCGCCGACCAGGTTTTCCGCCAGTGTTCCGCCAACTTGCCCTGCGCCCAGTATGATAATTTTCATCAGTCGTGGCCCGTTATCTCATCACTTTTTGATTAGCTTAGCGTAAAAGAACCCATCACCTTCTTCACCGCCCGGCAGATTTTGCTGTCCTGGCCGATCAGGTGTTCCCGTTTCGCTGAGCGCGGCATCGGGAGTGCGTTGCAAAAAGGCTTTGATCTGATCGCGGTTTTCTTCCGGCAGTACGGAGCAGGTGGCGTAAACCAGCGTCCCGCCGGGCTTCAGGCGCGGCCAGACGGCATCAAGAATTTCCGCCTGTAATTGCGCCAGTTCTGCGATATCGCGATCGCGACGCAGCCATTTGATATCTGGATGACGGCGAATGACGCCGGTTGCGGAGCAGGGCGCATCCAGCAGAATACGGTCAAACTGCTGCTCGCCGCACCATTGGGCGGGATAACGTCCATCCCCTTGTTTAACTGTCGCTTTCATCCCAAGACGCTTTAGGTTGTCGTAAACGCGGGAGAGCCGTTGTTCATCAATATCAACCGCCAACACGTCTGCTTCGGGGGCCACTTCGAGAATATGCGTGGTTTTACCGCCGGGTGCGGCGCACAAGTCTAAAATGTACTCACCGTTCTGAGGAGCGAGAAAAACCGCACATCCCTGCGCAGAGGCATCCTGGACAGTTACCCAACCCTCAGCAAAACCGGGTAAAGCATGTACCGGAGCTGGCGTTTCCAGACGTACAGCGTCGGGATAATCGGGATGGGGATATCCCTTCATGCCTGCGTCTTCAAGTAAGCCAAGCCAACCGTCGCGGGTGTGGTGTGTACGATTTACACGTAGCCACATAGGCGGACGCTGGTTATTCGCATCAATAATGTGTTGCCACTGTGTGGGGTAAGCATTTTGCAAACGCTTTACCAGCCAACCTGGATGTAAAAAGCGCGCATCGCTGGTCGCAAACTCATTAAGCAACGTTTCCTGCTGGCGCTGGAACTGGCGCAGGACGCCGTTAATTAACCCTTTCAACTGCGGACGTTTGATGGAGACCGCGCCTTCAACGGTTTCAGCCAGCGCCGCATGGGGAGGAACGCGGGTGTACAGCAACTGATAAAAGCCGACCATAATTAAGTAATGCACAGTACGCTGCTTGCCGGTCATTGGACGAGACATCAGCTTATTGATCAGCCATTCCAGCTGTGAAAGGGTGCGCAGGACGCCAAAGCACAGCTCCTGAAGTAGCGCTTTGTCTTTATCGGCGACTTTTTGTTGCAGCGGCGGGAGCACATTACTTAATGATTGTCCCTGTTCGACGACCTGTTCAACGGCCTGTGCTGCCAGACTACGTAAATTGTTTTGTTTTTTCATATGTATAAAATAAAAATGCCCGGTAACACCGGGCGTATAAAGACGTGACCGTCAGGCAAGACGGTTACCAGGAATAAACCATTCCCGGCGTGAATTTAACAGATCCTGGGCGCTCATCGCTTTTTTGCCGGCAGGCTGAAGCGAAAGCAAATTTAATATCCCCTTGCCTGTTGCAACCTGAATGCCCTGTTTCGTCGCGGCCAGAATGGTTCCCGGCAGCGACTGCGTGGCGTCCTCAATGACGGATGCCTGCCAGACTTTTACTGGCTGGCCGTCGATTTCCAGCCAGCTCATTGGCCACGGATTAAAGGCACGAATGCAACGCTCCAGCTGTGCTGCGGAGAGAGACCAGTCAATACGCGCTTCTTCTTTACTGAGCTTTTCCGCATGAGTGACCAGCGCTTCATTCTGTGCTTCAGGCGTCGCTGTGCCGTCCGCCAGTTGTTTTAGTGTGGTAATTAACCCCTGCGGGCCAAGTTCAGCCAACTTATTATACAGTGAGCCACTGGTATCTTCTGCGGTAATCGGGCACGCAAGTTTATACAGCATGTCGCCGGTATCCAGCCCTACATCCATCTGCATAATTGTGACGCCGGTTTCCGCATCGCCTGCCCAGAGTGAGCGCTGAATAGGCGCCGCGCCGCGCCAGCGTGGAAGCAGCGAACCGTGAACGTTGATACATCCGAGACGGGGCATATCCAGCACTGCCTTTGGGAGAATCAGACCATATGCTACGACAACCATGACGTCGGCATGTAAGTCAGCAACCAGATGCTGGTTTTCCTGAGGACGAAGCGACACGGGCTGGAAAACGGGCAGGCCTTTTTCTTCCGCCAGCACTTTTACCGGGCTGGGCATCAACTTTTTGCCGCGACCTGCTGGACGATCGGGTTGGGTAAATACGCCGACAACGTTATGTCCAGAAGTTAACAGCGCGTCGAGATGACGCGCTGCAAAGTCAGGTGTACCCGCAAAAATAATACGTAGTGAATCTGACACGTTGGTTCTTGTCCTTTAAGCCCGGGCGTTCAGGCGGTCGAGTTTTTCTACTTTCTGACGAATACGTTGTTGCTTCAGCGGCGACAAATAATCGATAAACAGTTTACCGACCAGATGATCCATCTCATGCTGAATGCAAATTGCCAGCAAACCATCCGCTTCAAGCTCAAACGGGTTGCCGTCGCGATCCAGCGCGCGGATTTTCACTTTCTCGGCGCGCGGCACTAAAGCGCGCTGTTCCGGAATCGACAGACAGCCTTCTTCTATACCCGTTTCGCCACTTTTCTCCAGCAATTCCGGGTTAATGAGTACCAGGCGCTCGTCGCGGTTTTCCGAAACGTCAATCACGATGATCCGCTGGTGGATATCAACCTGCGTTGCGGCCAGACCGATACCTTCTTCCGCGTACATCGTTTCGAACATATCATCGACGATACGCTGAATCTCTGCATTCACTTCTTCAACCGGCTTTGCGACTTTGCGAAGGCGCTCGTCCGGAATATGTAACACTTGCAAAACTGACATAATTATCCAGAGTTGTGTTCAGGAGTTGAAAAGATTATTACCTCTATTCTAGACAAATCCCCACCTGATTGACAGCATCAGTGACCAATCGCAAAGATTGTTCAGACTGCTTGTGGCAGGGGAGGGAAAGGATGGCCCGTACCGAAATTTGGTTACGTTTAATGTACGTCGGCGACCTTTATAGCGAGGCGATGTTGAACATGGCGAACTCGCTTATTCGCCAGCCTCAGATAAATCGCACGCACCTTCAGGAGGCTGGTCTTACCGCGCGGCAAGCTGAACGTTTTTTACAGCTTCCAGCAGGTGTGCTTGATGAGACATTACGCTGGCTTGAACTACCGCAGCACCATTTTCTGTGTGCGGATAGTGAGATTTATCCTCCCCAACTGCGTGCTATTGACGATTATCCCGGCGCTATTTTTATTGACGGCGATCCTGCCTGTCTGCATACCTGCCAACTTGCCGTCGTAGGGAGCCGGAGCCACTCCTGGTATGGAGAACGTTGGGGACGTCTGCTTTGCGAAAGCCTTGCGAAAAGCGGTTTGACGATCACCAGCGGCCTTGCCCGGGGAATTGATGGCGTAGCACACAACGCCGCGGTGAGTATGGGGGGAAAAAGTGTAGCGGTGTTAGGGAATGGCTTGGCAAAGATTTATCCTCGCCGACATGCCATGCTGGCTGAAAACTTGATTGCTACCGGCGGCGCAGTGGTCTCAGAATTTCCGCTTTCAACGCCTCCGCTACCGCAAAATTTTCCTCGCAGAAACCGCATTATCAGCGGACTGAGCAAAGGCGTGCTGGTGATTGAGGCGGCGTTGCGCAGCGGCTCGTTGGTGACGGCGCGCTGCGCGCTTGAACAGGGGCGGGACGTTTTTGCATTACCAGGCCCTATCGGTAGTCCGGGAAGCGAAGGCACGCACTGGTTAATTAAACAAGGGGCCACGCTTGTGACGACGCCGGAGGATATTCTGGAAAATTTGCAATACGGCTTACACTGGTTGCCAACTACGGCGGAAAATTCACTTTATTCACTAAATCAGGATGAGGCGGCATTGCCATTTCCTGAGCTCCTGGCTAACGTAGGAGATGAGGTAACACCTGTTGACGTCGTCGCTGAACGTGCCGGCCAACCTGTGCCAGCGATAGTGGCTCAGCTACTCGAACTGGAGTTAGCAGGATGGATCGCAGCTGTACCCGGCGGCTATGTCCGATTAAGGAGGGCAAGCCATGTTCGACGTACTAATGTATTTGTTTGAAACATACATCCATAACGAAGCCGAGCTGCGCGTGGATCAGGACAGACTGGAGCGTGATCTCACCGACGCTGGGTTTGATCGCGAAGACATCTACAATGCGCTGCTGTGGCTGGAAAAACTCGCTGACTATCAGGATGGCCTCGCGGAACCCATGCAACTTGCTTCCGACCCTCTTTCAATGCGCATTTATACGGTTGAAGAGTGTGAAAGGCTTGATGCCAGTTGCCGGGGGTTCCTGTTATTCCTTGAGCAGATTCAGGTGCTAAACCTCGAAACACGAGAAATGGTGATTGAGCGTGTGCTGGCGCTGGATACCGCAGAGTTTGACCTGGAAGACTTGAAATGGGTTATTTTGATGGTGTTATTCAACATTCCGGGCTGTGAAAACGCCTATCAGCAAATGGAAGAATTACTCTTTGAGGTAAATGAAGGTATGCTGCATTGATAGGTGTTAATGCTGCATGAGTGAATATGGCTAAATCAGCACTGTTTTCGGTGCGTAAAAATGAGCCCTGCCCGCAGTGCGGGGCCGAACTGGTAATTCGCTCCGGGAAACATGGTCCGTTTCTCGGCTGTTCTCGCTATCCGGAATGCGATTATGTTCGTCCGCTGAAAAGTCAGGCGGACGGGCATATCGTTAAAATTCTGGAGGGGCAACTGTGTCCTGAGTGTGGCGCCGTACTGGTGCTGCGTCAGGGGCGCTTTGGCATGTTCATCGGATGCAGTCAGTATCCGCAATGTGAACATACAGTGGTTATTGATAAACCGGATGAAACGGCGATTGCCTGTCCAGCCTGCCAGCAAGGACATTTGGTCCAGCGCCGTTCTCGTTACGGTAAAATCTTTCATTCCTGCGATCGCTACCCGGAATGTCAGTTCGTCATTAACTTCACACCGGTTGCGGGGGAATGCCCCGAGTGCCATTATCCGCTACTCATCGAAAAGAAAACCGCGCAGGGCGTGAAGCGCTTTTGCGCCAGTAAACAATGTGGAAAGCCGGTTCCGGTGGAATAAACAAGTGAATAATAACCTGCCAACAGGATCTATCGCCGCGGCGGTAGATCTCCTGAATAAAGAAAATGTCATCGCTTATCCAACAGAAGCCGTTTTCGGCGTCGGCTGCGATCCCGATAGTGAAACAGCCGTTACGCGCCTGCTGGCGTTAAAACAACGGCCCGTCGATAAGGGACTCATTTTGATTGCCGCCAGCTTTGAGCAGTTAAAACCTTATATTGATGACAGCATACTTACCGCCGCACAGCGTAAAGCGGTATTTGATTGCTGGCCCGGGCCGGTAACGTTTGTTTTTCCTGCGCCCGCGACAACGCCGCGGTGGCTCACGGGACGTTTTGATTCCCTGGCCGTTCGTGTTACCAATCACCCGCTGGTGGTCGCGCTATGCAATGCGTATGGCAAACCGCTGGTTTCCACCAGCGCCAATCTGAGCGGATTACCGCCATGCCGTACCGTTGAAGAGGTGCGTGCGCAATTTGGCGATGATTTTCCGGTGGTTGAAGGCGCAACGGGTGGGCGTCTAAATCCTTCAGAAATTCGCGATGCTCTGACGGGCGAACTGTTCCGACAGGGGTAATATGATGGAAACCTATGCTGTTTTTGGAAATCCGATTGCGCACAGCAAATCGCCATTTATTCATCAGCAATTTGCTCAGCAGCTAGATATTGTTCACCCCTATGGTCGCGTGCTGGCCCCTATTAATAATTTCATTAATACGCTTGATGCCTTTTTCGCGGCAGGGGGAAAAGGCGCAAACATCACAGTACCTTTTAAAGAGGAGGCGTTTGCGCGATCGGATGAGTTAACGGAACGAGCATCGCTGGCGGGAGCCGTTAACACATTAAAACGGCTGGAAGATGGTCGTTTGCTTGGCGACAATACTGACGGTATCGGTTTATTAAGCGATCTCAAACGTTTAAATTTTATCCGCCCAGGATGGCGTATTTTGCTGATTGGCGCGGGCGGCGCATCCCGGGGCGTGCTGTTACCTCTGCTTTCTTTGGATTGCGCGGTCACTATCACCAACCGTACAGCTTCACGTGCCGAAGCGTTGGCGAAAATCTTTGCTCATACCGGCAGCGTTCATGCCATGGATATGGACAAGCTGGATGGTTGTGAGTTTGACCTGATTATTAATGCGACCTCCAGCGGCATACGGGGCGAAATCCCGGCGATTCCGGCGTCACTTATTCACCCTTCCCTCTGTTGCTATGACATGTTCTATCAAAAAGGGAATACGCCATTTCTCTCCTGGTGTGTACAACAGGGCGCAAAACGCTACGCAGATGGGCTGGGAATGCTGGTGGGGCAGGCTGCACATGCCGTTTTGCTTTGGCACGGTGTATTACCGCAGGTCGAGCCAGTGATTAAGCTGCTACAGCAGGAATTATTAGCGTGAACCAGGCCATACAATTTCCTGACCGCGAAGAATGGGATACTGCCGCCAGTGCTATCATCTTTCCCGCCCTGGTTAATGGGATGCAACTCACGTGTGCAATAAAAAAAGATGTACTGGCGTATCGCTTTGGTGGAGAAACAGCGGAGCAATGGCTGGCCATTTTTCGTGAGTATCGCTGGGACCTGGAAGAAGAGGCAGAAGCATTAATCCTGGCCCAGCAGGAAGACGATCACGGTTGGATATGGTTATCCTGAGAAAGATAGTCGTCTTTCCATTTTACATAGTTATTGGCGGAGTACCGCAGGCCCGATCTCTCAGCATCGCTCAGGGGGCGGATCTGTTTTACCGGACTGCCAAGATATAAATAGCCGCTTTCCAGCCGTTTGTGCTGCGGCACCAGGCTTCCCGCACCAATCATTACGTCATCTTCTATTATCGCGCCATCCAGCACAATGGAGCCCATACCGACCAGTACGCGGTTACCGATGGTACAGCCGTGCAGCATAACTTTATGGCCAACGGTAACATCTTCGCCAATGATTAATGGGTTGCCGTGTGGATTGGATGGAGACTTGTGGGTTACGTGAAGAACGCTGCCATCCTGAATGTTCGTACGAGCCCCTATCGCAACGTAATTCACATCGCCGCGAATCACCACAAGCGGCCAGATCCCGACATCATCCGCCAGACGGACATCGCCAATAACCACGCTGCTGGTATCGATCATCACGCGCTGACCGATTTCAGGAAAAAGATCCTTATAAGGACGTAATGTGTCAGACATGTCTACCTCATCATAAATGAATAGTCATGAAGACTTTGGTTGCTTTACCGGCGTTGTGCAAGGGGAGATAGCATCAAAAAATCGCCACTTTGTGCAGGAATGGAGCGAAAGGGATGAAAAATCAACAAACAGAAAAAAAGATCCAAAAAACGCTTGTGCAAAAAAATGGGATCCCTATAATGCGCCTCCATCGACACGGCGGATGTGAATCACTTCACACAAACAG
>NZ_JBKFSQ010000051.1:0-25635 GCF_046569525.1 Salmonella sp. 741265055_HSA
GCTGTCCGTGTCCAAACTGGCTGCGCCAATAACGCCTGGTGGGATAGGCTCTAAAAGCTAACCACGCTCCATTGAATGAAGGTCTGTTCATTTTGCTTACCCTCTAAAAATTCTGTGTAGATCATTAATTCTCAACACGTATCTCCATAGGCGCTGCTTTCTTCTGATTGTCAGAATTCACCTTGTAAAACGCTTTCACGCTCAGGCCAGGCCGCTGCGATTAGGGGTCAGGTAGCGGCCGCATCAGTAAAGCAGGAGCAGTGTAAAAGGCATAGCTACCGCACATAACCACCGAGTGGGGTTACGCCATTTATTCACTGTAAATGCCTTTAAAATCAAAACAATAAATCCGGCCAGACATAAATCTGGCCGGAAAAACAGCCGTTAAATTTCTTTGTTCGCCTTGAAGTCGTAACCTGCGGTGATAGTGCCGCCGCTGCCACCCTGCTGGTTCTGCACCACGTATTCCTGCTTCACGGTGCTGAAGGAGAGCTCAATTCGCTCGCGAGACGCGATTTCGCCTTCTCTGTTACCGCTAGGTGAAACGACCGCAACGATCAGATCGGTAAAGGTGTACTTGAGGTACTCCAGCGGGTTGCCGCCAGCCTTACGCATAACCAGAATGGCCTGCGGAATGTGCTTGCCGGAGGCGCAGTATTTGAACAGGTTCGGGCTGGCGCGATCGATATAATGCTCGAATTCCAGATTAGTGACGGAGACCTTACCGGAGCCGAGGCCGCTACCGGCGTGCATGGTGGATTCCTGATGAATATTCCAGCGCCAGCCCAGCACCTCGATTTCATTTTTGTGTTTATCATCCATTGACTCGCCGTCAATGCCGTCAATTTTCAAAAAAATGTCATAAGCCATTTTTATATCCTTATTAAGTTTTACTTAAAATTAATCTGATTTTATCTACATCTTTGTTTATAGATAAATCATTGCCGTACAGAATCCCTCTCCAATAATTTCAGGAGAACAGAAGACTGTATATTTTTCCGGTACCGATAATGTATTTAGTTATTTTATGAGTTCGCGTTATTTAATGGATATAAATAATGCCTCATAACTTCCGATAATAAAAACTATAACCTGTACTGAAATTTTCACGTCTCAAATTGCTAATTACAGATAAAAGATACAGACTGGTCTTCTGGCGACCCCTCAAAATCACGGGTCTTACAGCGAGTAGAAGAAGCAGGTATTGGTTGCGTCAACCATATCTGTTCATGACCATAAATGCACGAAACCCAATAGCGATCGGTTTCTTTATCGCTAACACGTTCTGTTTCCCATACAGACCAATTTTCACCGTTTACTTTTTTAGTCTCTGGTTTGAGATCCATCAGGTTTTCAGGTTTACCCTGCGTTACCCCAATACTACTTAACCATAAACGCGACATATATCGGGGAGAAAGCTGCCACGGCGCTGGGACATCAGACTTCAGGCTCACAGCAGAAGACTGAGTATCAATAACAGCCGGACAACTAACTTCCCAAGCCACAGCATATTGTGAAAAGAGCAGAACAATACCAGGTAACAGATGAAAAGTTGAGCTTATGGTCATAATATGTATTTCCTACTCAATAATATAAAAAGCTTCGGCATTGTTACTGGCATCCGGATATGTGCCATCACTACGTATCCCACCTTTACGAGAAAGTGAGCGGGACGAGATTTTTTTCTTCTTTTTCCACTGATCCATAACATAAATATAGTTAGAATCCTGTTCAAGATAGAAAGCCGCATGTTTATGCACAGCGTCACCAGTTGGGTATTTACCATTAACAAAAGTTGCGATTGCTGTCCCCCTGGGGATCGACTTATCCCCAAAAACCTTCCGCCCTTGCTTCCAGGTTCCTGTAACCCCCAAATGTGCATATTGCTTGACTAAAGCCACACACTCCCCATCACCGACCTGATCTTTCCCTTGCAACGAATCAACCAAACCGTAAATATATGCCATATATCCCTCTTTATATTCTCTATCTTCTCTGACTTCACTCGCTTAAACATTCACAAAATAAATGCATCAGGCATTGCCCTGCTTCACTGACGGCAGTTTTGTCACCAGGCGCAGCGATCCCGTCAGCCCTTCAAGCTGGAAATGCGGACGCAGGAAGAATTTCGCGTCGTAATAACCTGGATTGCCTTCCACCTCTTCCACCACTACTTCAGCGGCAGCCAGCGGACGACGGGCTTTAGTTTCTTGCGAGGAGTTCACCGGATCGGCGTCGACATAATTCATAATCCATTCATTTAGCCAGCGCTGCATATCCTCACGCTCTTTAAAGGAACCGATTTTGTCGCGGACGATACATTTGAGGAAGTGCGCGAAGCGCGAGCAGGCGAACAGGTACGGTAGACGGGCGGACAGGTTGGCGTTGGCCGTCGCGTCCGGATCGTAGTATTCCTGTGGTTTTTGCAGCGACTGTGCGCCGATAAAGGCGGCATAGTCTGAGTTTTTACGGTGGATCAACGGGATAAAACCGTTTTTCGCCAGTTCAGCCTCGCGGCGGTCAGAGATGGCGATTTCGGTCGGGCATTTCATGTCCACGCCGCCATCGTCAGTCGGGAAGGTATGGCAGGGAAGATTTTCCACCGCACCGCCTGATTCCACACCGCGAATCAACGTACACCAGCCGTAGTGTTTGAAGGAACGGTTGATGTTTACACCCATCGCGTAGGCCGCGTTGCTCCAGACGTATTTAGTATGGTCAGAACCATCCGCATCTTCTTCAAAATCAAACTCGTCCACCGGGTTGGTTTTTGCGCCATATGGCAGGCGGGCAAGAAAACGCGGCATCGTCAGGCCAATATAACGGGAGTCTTCGCTGGCCCGCAGGGAGTTCCACGGCGCATATTCCAGGTTCTGGGTGACGATTTTGGTCAGGTCGCGAGGATTCGCCAGTTCCTGCCAGGAGTCCATTTGCAGTACCGAGGGGGAAGCCCCGGCAATAAACGGCGCATGGGCCGACGCGGCAACTTTGGCGATAGAGCCAAGCAGATCCACATCGGGCGGTGTATGGTCGAAGTAGTAATCCGCAATGATACAGCCATAAGGTTCGCCGCCTAACTGGCCGTATTCGGCTTCATACAGTTTCTTGAACATCGGGCTTTGATCCCAGGCGATGCCCTTGTAACGCTTCATGTTGCGCCGCAATTCATCTTTTGACAGATTCATGAAGCGGATTTTCAGCTTTTCGTCGGTCTCGGTGTTGTAAACCAAATGCTCCATACCGCGCCAGGAGGATTCCAGCTTCTGCCAGTCGGGATGTTGCAGAATCAGTTTGATCTGTTCGGTCAGTTTAAAGTCGATCTGCGCAATAATAGCGCTGATGCTTTTATAAGCGTCATCGCTGACGGTGATCGTGTTCGCCAGCGCCTGTTGCGCCAGCGTCTGCACCGCGGCTTCCACGGCTTTTGCCGCCTGGGTAGTCTTGGGTCGGAAGGCCTGATTCAGCAACGCATCAAATTCACCGGATGCGGAGACGGTATCCTGAGCAACCGCGTCGGTTGCCTGCATATTACTGTTTGCCATGAAAATTCCTTAAAAATTCGACGTTATTCCGCTGATTCATTATCCGCTGACACACCTTGCTGGGTAGCGGCCGGTTTCGGCGCATTCGCCAGCGTTTTCAGCAGGGTCGGGTCCTGCAACAGTTTATTGACCAGATTTTCCGCCCCGGCCTTACCATCCATGTAGGTCTGGAGGTTCGCCAGTTGGGTGCGGGCTTCCAGTAACTGGTTCAGGGCGTCCACCTTGCGGGCAATCTGTGCCGGCGAAAAGTCGTCCATATTTTCCAGCGTGATATCGACCATCAACTGACCTTCACCCGTCAGCGTATTCGGCACAGCGAACGCCACGCGCGGCGCAATGGCTTTCATGCGCTCATTGAAGTTATCAATATCAATATCGAGGAATTTGCGATCCGTCACCGGCGGCAGTTCTTCCCGCGGTTTCCCGGCCAGATCGGCCAGCACCGCCATCACGAACGGCAGCTCGATTTTTTTCTCGGAACCGTAAATTTCTACGTCATATTCAATCTGCACGCGCGGCGCGCGGTTACGCGCGATGAATTTCTGCGCGCTATTGTTGATAGCCATAATCCTTCATTTCCTTTTTAGTCAACTGGTTGCCGCAAGGGGAGCGGTATACCGGTACAGTTTTTAAAATCGCACTACGGACACTTCGAACGGCCGGTTTCAGCAAACGATCTCAAAAACAATCTGCTCCTCACCATTAACGCCGATATCAATCTGCCTGATCGCGGCTTTTTCCGTCATGGCCTGCAACCAGTAGCGCGACAGTCGTGGCAGAATGTGCTGTTCGATGTAGCCAATCAGCAACCGCGCGCCCGTTTCATGCATTGGACAGCACGCCACAATATGTGCGACCAGTTCCTCGCTATACGTCAGCGTCACGCCGTGCTGTTCACCCATCCGCGCCACCAGCCGGTCAAGGTGCAGACGGGCAATCACGCCACGCGACGTTTCGTCCAGCGGCAGGTAAGGGATCACCGTCACGCGGCCCAGAAATGCCGCCGGGAAATGCTTGCGCAATTCCGGCATTAGCGCCTCTTTAAGCCCCGTAGCATCGGGCATTAAGGCCGGATCTTCACAGAGCTGGCTGATGAGGTCGGAACCCACGTTGGTGGTGAGTAGTAGCGTGGTGTTTTTGAAATCGACATGTGTTCCCTCACCGTCCTCCATCCCGCCCTTGTCAAACACCTGATAGAAGAGTTCGTGAACGTCATGGTGCGCTTTTTCGATCTCGTCGAGCAGCACTACGCTCCAGGGGTGGCGACGCACCGCTTCCGTCAGCACACCACCCTCGCCATAGCCCACATAGCCGGGCGGCGCGCCTTTCAGCGTGGAAACGGTGTGAGCCTCCTGGAACTCGCTCATATTGATGGTTACCAGGTTTTGCTCACCGCCGTAGATAGCCTCCGCCAGCGCCAGCGCGGTTTCGGTTTTACCGACACCGGACGGCCCGGCCAGCATAAACACGCCCACCGGTTTTCGTGGATCGCCCAGTCCCGCCCTGGCGGTCTGAATACGTTCACCAATCTGCGCCAGCGCGCCGTCTTGCCCGGTAACGCGTTGCGCCAGTCGGGCAGGCAGTTCCAGCACCTGGCTGGCCTCATCTTTCACCATGCGCCCGGCAGGAATACCGGTCCAGTCGGCGACAATCGCCGCGACCACCGCCGCGCTGACTTCCGGGAACACCACCGGCGCGTCGCCCTGCCACTCCCTTAGCGTCGTTTCGGCCTGTTGCAGCGTGGTTTTGTCATCAGCATCAGACTCTGCGAGACGCAGTTCCTGCAACGTATGTACCAGTTCCAGCTCCCGCTGCCAGCGGGATTCGGATGCAGTCAGTTCATCGTTGAGCGAGAAAATTCGCGCCGTCAGCGCATCGCGCCGCTCATCTGACTGAATCCCCATTTTTTCCTGCTTCTGCAACAGCGACCGTTCCATTTCCGCCGCTTTTAGCTGCTGGCGCAGGAACTGTACGCTGGCAGGCGGCGTGTGCAGCGTCAGCGCCACGCGGGCCGCGGCGGTATCCAGCAGGCTGATGGCTTTATCCGGCAACTGCCGGGCGGGAATGTAACGGTGAGAAAGCTGTACCGCCGCACGTACCGCCTCATCCAGAATCAGTACGTTATGGTGTTTTTCCAGCGTATCCACCAGACCACGCACCATTTCCATTGCGGGGATCTCTTCCGGCTCGGCAATCTGCAACACCTGAAAACGACGGGTCAGCGCCGGATCCTTCTCAATATGCCGTTTGTATTCGCTCCAGGTGGTGGCGCCGATAGTCCGCAGGGTGCCGCGCGCCAGCGCCGGTTTCAGCAGGTTAGCGGCATCGCCCGTGCCGGATGCGCCGCCCGCGCCCACCAGAGTGTGGACTTCATCGACAAACAGAATAACCGGCTGCGGTGAGCGCCCGGCCTCTTCCAGTAACCCTTTCAGACGCGATTCAAACTCGCCTTTCATGCTGGCTCCGGCCAACAGAGCACCAACATCCAGCGCCAGCAGCCGTACTTCCCGCAGCGCGGGCGGCACTTCCCCCTGCGCAATCGCGAGGGCAAAACCTTCGACGACCGCCGTTTTCCCGACGCCCGCCTCACCGGTCAGTAGTGGATTATTCTGACGACGGCGCAGCAGAATATCCGTCATGGTGCGGATTTCATGCTCACGCCCCGTCACCGGGTCGATTTTGCCGTCGCGCGCCTGTGCCGTCATGTCCTGACAATATTTCGCCAGCGCGGATTTACCGTCCTGCACGCCGCCGGGAATCGCCTGACTGCTTTCACCGGGAATGGCTGATGCCAGGCCGGAGCCGTCGTAAGGGCGCTCCTGCGCTTCCGGCGATGTTTCGATCAACGAAGGCAATATTTCCGTCAGTTCATCAACCGGAAGCGTTGCCAGCGGCGCGCAGATACTGTTCAGTACCCGACGCAGTTCTGGCGTGGTCAACAAGGCCAGCAGCAACCAGCCGCTGCGAATTTTGTTATCGCCGTAACGGACGCTTGCCAGCATCCAGGCCTTTTCAACGCTGAGATCGATATGGTGAGAAAAATCACTGATGGCGCTGGCCCCAGCGGGCAGCATCTCCAGTTGCCGGAGTAACGCTTTCTCCACATCGGAAAGAGGGATCTGGTAATGCCGAAGAACGTGGAGAATATCGTTATCGGGCTGCTGTGTTAACTGGTGCAGCCAGTGGGTCAGCTCAACCCAGGGATTAGAGCGTAGTTTGCAAAATGCCGTCGCCGATTCCAGCGACCGGAATAGTGGGCCGGCCAGTTTTCCATACAACGCACTGCGTGAAACAGGAGTTTCCATTTGTTATGCCTTGGGACATAAAAATTCATAAAAATAGCGCATCAATGCACATGAATATATAAACAATTCTTTATTAAAATGTTCGACAAAATATCGAAACAAAACAATGATACAGATCAGGGACTAATTAGCAACCAGGCCGTTAATATTAAACAATCAAGTAATGGCAAGATAAATCGTAATTATATAATTAAATGAAATAATATTTCAAAAAGGCATTTGTGCATATAGCAATGCATTCACGACAACAATAACAAAAGGGTGTCATCAATAATGAACTTCTATGAAGTTAGTTAAACTTATTTATGAATTAAAGCTCCCTAAACGTTTCCTCCAGAAAAATAAATACATTTAAGAGCCTATCCCACCAGGCGTTATTGGCGCAGCCAGTTTGGACACGGACAGCGCGCAAAAACCGGAGCGTACACGTAGTACGTGAGGATTTTGAGCACTGCCCAGGTCCAAAATGGCAAGTAAAATAGCCCTAATGGGATAGGCTCTAAGGGACATAATGAAACAAGACATGTGGGAATTACGGAAAATACAGTCGCAGGGTATAACGGATAACGCACAGTATCCCGCCGGGACATACATCGTATTTACTGCCGCCGCCCCCTACATTCCGCTTTTTGAGCAACATGGGAAAGACGATATCGCGCTCAGTCTTGTTCGCCACGAAGAGGCGTGGTGGATTGTTAATCACTCGGATGAACTGTGCTGTGCCGTCAATGAGCAGGTGATGGAACCTCATCACCGTATGCGGCTGAATGATGGAGATACGATTGAATGGGGTCTGTCATCCTGGTGCCTTGCCCGCACCAATGATGAGTCCCGTCCCGATGTTTCGTTTCCTCAGTTGGTTCAGTCATCTGAATCCGTTGCTGAGTACCTGGATCTGGACTGGTTTAAACAGCAACAGCTCAATCCGCAGAACCCGTTCGATATTATTCCCGTCCGGGAAACCGCGCCCTCTTACACCGGCCATGAAGCGGATAGCACGCTACACCAGCTTTACCAGGAATATCAGCAGGCATTACGGCCCTCCGGGCAGGAAAAGCCCCTCCGTCCTAAACCGTTTCCCCGAAATGAAGACGCTGTCACTCAGGATTTGACGTCGTTATACGATAAAAAGGGCGACACCGACACGTTACAGGATATGGTGGCAGGCGCGCCCGGTATTGATGCCATTCTGGATACGCTGGACGCGACCGGTGAGGGTGAAATGCACTGGCTGGCGATGGAATCAATGCCCGATATCCTGCAACTGCTCTCGCCGGAACTGGCGGGGAAAACCGCACATAGCGAGATACTGCCCGATCTGACCCGCCGCGAGCATCGTATTATTGGCATCGACAGCCACTACCGAATCACTCCGACACAGAAAAATGGAAATACCGCCCATGAAAAAAACTGACACGCTTCCTGCTACTCTGTCCGCGCTGATACAGGAATATTCTATTGCACAGGGGATTCAGATGGCGGAGCAGCAGGTTCGGGAAAATCCGGCGAAGGCGCTATGCCGCCACAGCCTGTTTCAGTTGCTGTGTGTGGCCGGAGATTGGTCGCGGGCGCTACACCAGCTTCAGCTATGTGCCAGAATGGAGGCCAATTATACCCAGGAGGCCCGGCTGTACCGGGAGCTGGTTCGCTGCGAAATGTTCCGCCGCACCGTTTTTCAGGGTGAACAACGGCCAGGTTTTCTTCTGCCGCAGCCCGTCTGGGTGGAGTCACTCCTGGCGGCACTCGCCTGTCATGGCGATACCGGTGAGGTTGATAAACACCGTAATACCGCACTGGAAGCCATAACAGATACTGGCGGGCAGTGGAACGGCGGCGCATTTGACTGGGCGAGCGACAGCGATTCCCGCCTTGGCCCGGTACTTGAGCTGGTCACCGGCGGCGTGTATATCTGGCTGCCGTTTTCGCAAATACGCTCGCTGGAATCGCCGCAACCAACACGCCTGACCGATTTGCTGTGGAAACCCGTTAATATCACCCTGGTGAATGGCGATACGCACGGAGCCTGGCTCTTTACCCGTTACAGCGGTTCGGAAAGTGCATCCGACGCCCTGCGTCTGTGCCGGGAAACCGCCTGGCAGGACGGCCCCGGCGAAACCACCGTGGGGGCGCTGGGGCAGAAAGTCTGGCTGACCAGCCACGGCGATATCAGCCTGCTGGACATGGCCCATTGTACCTTTCATGCTCAGGAAAACGATGGCGCATGAGCACGTCCCGTTTTACACCCGCTAACCACCTGCTGCCCACCCTATTTGATCGGCTGTGTGACAATGCTCCGTATCAGAAAATTGACCGGGATATCAGCGTCACGCCGGTACAACTGAAGGAGATCATTCGTCGGGATCTCTCCTTTTTGCTCAATACCATTAGCCACGAGGGTGACATCGACGCCCGGCGCTATCCGCAGGCGGCGGCGTCAGTGCTCAACTATGGCCTGCCGCCGCTGGCGGGCAGCTTTATGTATGAGCATAAGTGGGACGATATCAGCGAGGCGATTCGGCGCGCCATTATTCGTTTCGAACCCCGGCTGAACGCCGCCACACTCAGGGTCACGCCATTGCTCGATAAAACCCGGCAGGGTAGCTATAACACGCTACAGTTTGAAATTCGCGGACAAATTCTGACGCAGCCGTATCCCACGGAGTTTCTGGTACGCAGCGCGTTGGATATGGAGCTGAGCCGCATTACGTTCTTTTAATACAGGGCATTATTCATGGATCCACGGCTACTGGAGTATTACAACCGCGAACTGAGCTACCTGCGGGAGACCGGTGCTGAGTTCGCCACCCTCCATCCCAAAATTGCCGCCCGGCTGGGGATGCAGGGAAGCGATATTGCCGACCCGTATGTGGAACGCATGATCGAGGCGTTCAGCTTTCTGAGCGCCCGTACTCAGCTAAAAATTGACGCCGAGTTTCCCCGCTTCACACAGCGATTACTGGAAGTCGTCAGCCCCAATTACGTCACCCCCACGCCATCGATGGCAGTGGTAAAACTGTATCCCGATACGCAGGAAGGCGACCTGGCGAAAGGGGTCACCGTGCCGCGCGATACCGCGTTCATTTCCCCCATCCCGGAAGGCGAAAATACCGCCTGCCAGTTTCGCAGCAGCCAGGACGTCACGCTGTGGCCGCTGTCCATCGAGGAGGTACGCCTGACCGCCGCGCCGCCGGATATGCCCGCCCTGCACCGCTATCTGCCGCCTAATATTTATGTCGCCGGGGCATTGCGCATCACCCTGCGAACCTTCGGGGAACTGACTTTCAGCGAGCTGGCCGGTCCGGCACGGCTGCCCTTTTACCTCTGCGGCGAAGAACGCATTGCGTCACACCTGTTTGAGCTGCTGCATACCAGCGCCGTCGCCACACTGGCCGGTGAACCCGGTCACTTTGACGGCGAACTGAATGTGAATCTTCAACACCCGGTGGCGCACGAAGGGCTGGAGCCAGGGCAGGGGCTGCTGCCGCTCGCCTGGAACGTGTTTCACGGCCATAATCTGCTGCATGAATTTTTCGCCTGTCCGGAGCGGTTTTACTTCTTCACCCCGACCGGATTGTCTGCCGGTCTACAAAAGGTGCAGGGCAATGTGGCGGAAATTATCATACTGCTTAACCGCCTGCCGCCGGACTGGCTGATTCATCAGACGGACGCTGCACAGTTCAGCCTGTTCTGTACGCCGGTGATCAACCTGTTTCCCCGCACTACCACCCGGATTGAAGTCACTCACAGCGTGACGGAACAGCATCTGGTGGTGGATCGTACTCGTCCGCTGGATTACGAGGTGTTTTCTGTCCAGGAAGTTGAAGGCCTGGAAGCGGAAACCACACGGAAGATGATTTTTCGTCCGCTGTATCACACCCGTAATAATGACGAAGGCAACCACGGGCGTTATTTTTCACTGCGTCGTGAGCCGCGCCGCTCGTCAGAAAACGCCCGCCGCTATGGCACCCGAACCCCCTATACCGGCTCGGAAGTCTTCCTGTCGCTGGTTGATCAGCATGAAGCGCCCTACCCGGAAAATCTGCGCCATATCACCGTCACGGCAATGGTGACTAACCGCGATCTGCCCTGCCTTATTCCACGTAATGGCCGGGATGATCTGACCGTAGATGCGGCGATTCCGGTGGCGGGCGTGGGTCTTATCAGACCGCCGCGCCCGCCGCAGCCGCCGCTGGCTGAACGCGAAATGGCCTGGCGGCTGATCCGGCAATTGTCGTTTAATTATCTGCCGCTGGCCGATCTGGATCACCGCACCGGCGGCCAGGCGCTGCGCGATCTGCTGAACCTGTTTATCCCGGCTCACGACAGCCCGCAGTCGCGCCAGGTGCGCAGCCTGATTGGCTGCAAAACCACCCCGGTGACCCGCCGCCTGCCCGGCTCCGGCCTGTTGGTCTATGGCCGGGGCGTCAGTTGCGAACTGACCGTGGACGAAGAAGGATTTTCCGGTATCAGTCCTTACCTGTTCGGTCTGGTGCTGGAACACTATATTGCCCGCCATGTTTCCATTAATACCTTCTCACAGATGACGCTGCACTCGATGCAACGCGGGCATGTCATGACCTGGCCGGTCAGAACCGGGCAACGGGGGAGCATATGACCGGCGCTCTCGACCAGGCGCAGAAAACCCCATGGCGTTACGGATTCCTGAACCTGATGCGGCGCGTGGATGCCCAGCTCTGTGATACTCCGGCAGGCAGTATCTGGCAGCCACGGATGGAAAAATTCCGTCTGGGACAGACGCCGACGATGACCTTTGCGCCACGGGAAATCGCCCAGGTCAGCTGGCAGGATGGACGCCTGCACCTGAGTCTGTACAGTCTCGGACTGTGGGGGCCAAACGGCCCGTTGCCGCTGCACTATACCGAGCTGGCGCTAAATCGCTCAGAGAGCCGTCACGATCCGACGCTGGTTCATTTTTCCAATATTTTTCACCACCGCTGGCTGACGCAGTTCTGGCAGGCATGGCGCAGCGCCCAGTCCGCTGGTGGCGGGCTGGACAAACCGGAACACGACCGCTTTGCGTTTTATATCGCCAGTCTCAGCGGGCAGGATCTACGGGAAAGCGCCGAAAGCCCGCTGTCAGATCATGTTCGCCTGGCGGCCTCCGCTCATCTGGTACGCGAATCGCGCAATCCTGACGGGCTGGCCGCCACGCTGGCGCACTATTTCAGCGTACCTTTTGCGGTGAAAGAGTTCGCCCTGCACTGGATAACGGTGGCGAACGATGAAATCACCCGTCTGGGCACGCCCGCGCAGTCTTCGGTGCTGGGCAACGGGGCGCTTATTGGCCAGGCCGTACCGGATATGCAGTACAAATTCCGGCTAATTATCGGCCCGCTCACGCTGGAGGATTACCTGCGTTTTCTGCCCGGCGGCAACAATCTGCCCGTGCTGACAGAACTGGTGCGTACGTTCATCGGTTTTGAATATTGCTGGGAAATTGAGCTGCAGTTGAAGCCCCATGCCGCACCGCCTGCGGTGATCGGCGGCGCGCAGCGGCTTGGCTGGACGGCCTGGGCAGGTAAAGCTATGCATGACCGTCCGGTGACTGGCATGATTTTTGAACCTGAACACGGCTTAACCCACTGAGAGTAATGATATGGACATGTCCCTGACTAAACCGGTAAGCGCGGAACAACCCTGCGGCCCCGATCCGGAGTACGATCCGGAATACCTGCTGCTGTTCAGCCGCGCCGCCCCCCAGGCGGAGGCGCAATATGGTGATTTTGTCAGTACGCCGGAAGCCGTGAACTGGCCGGAAATTGAGCGTGATGCGCGCCGTCTGCTCACGCGCAGTAAGGATATCCGGGTGTTGATCCTGCTGCTGCGCAGTCGCATCCAGCAGGCTGGCGCACAGGGACTGGCGGAAATGCTCACACAACTGACAGAACTGAGCGTAATCTGGTCTGATGCACTCCATCCACAGCTACTCACCGGCGAAGGTGCATCCGCAGAATCTGTTGAAGATGCGGCGCTGGCGCGCAGTAACGCTCTGGCGGCACTGCTGGATCACGAAGGCGTGATGGCGGATATTCGCAGTATCACGCTGTCCAACAGTGCCGCCCTGCGCCTTCAGGTACGGGATGTCGAGCGCGCGTTATCCGCTCCTCGCCCGGCTGATGCGCTGGCCCCCGAATCCGTCCGCCAGCAACTGGCAGACCTCGAAGCCCGTGGGGCATTACCGCTGGCGGCGTTTCGCGAAGCGCAGGAAAGCGCAGAACGCCTGCAAGTGTGGGCGCGTGAGACATTAGGCGATCTGGCTCCAGATTTTTCACGCCTGCGGCAGTTGTTGGCGCTGCTGCCTGACGTGGTACAGACAACCACGTCGGAAATCCCTCCGTCGCCAGCGCCAGACCCCGCAGGCACGGTTATGGATAATGCCGTTCCGGCACGGGCAGAGGATGTGCCGCCTGTCAACGCGCCACCCGGTATATCCCTCCCACACAATGCTGAACCGGGGCCAATTCGCGATCGTAATGATGCGCTGGAACGCCTGCGGTGCATTCGTCGCTGGTTTGAGAGCAGTGAACCCAGCAGCCCGACCATCCCACTGTTACGCCAGGCTGAAAGACTGGTGGGAAAACGGTTCTCGGAGGTGATCAATGAGATCCCGGTGGAGTTACTGGAGAAGTGGGATGCCCTGGAGTGATGATGCGCATGTCTGGCGGTTCTCCGTGATTATCTGAGTGACATCAACATTACGCAGTCTGCTTCTGCGCTGAACATGTCCCGATCCCGGTTAAGCACCGCCATGAGGCCGCGCCTTAAATGTCAGTGGGACAAAATAACCATGACAGTGAAAGAAGTGGCTGTAATATCCTGCTCGTCATCCAGGCGTAGACCCATTTGCGTCAGATTCCACGATAGGCGGTGGAACTTCTTGAAGACGAAAAAAAAACCGTATCCCTTTTACAGTGATACGGTTTTTTTTACTTCACAGGATGTATAAAAACACCCTGAGATTTGTATGTGGCGGAACGGACGGGACTCGAACCCGCGACCCCCTGCGTGACAGGCAGGTATTCTAACCAACTGAACTACCGCTCCGTGATGTTCCCGCTGGGAACGAGGCGAATATTACGGTTTGCGGTGTCGCCCGTCAACGCTTTTTCTCACCTTTTGAATCAGTTGCTGCAAAAATCGCCCGAAGGATGATTTTTATAGCCTAAAAAGGAATAAATTACGCCCGCCAAAGGCAACTTCCGCCCTTTTTCTGCACCAGATCAAGCCGCGATTCATGCGCAGCCAGCTCTTCCTCAGAGGCAAAAACGACCCGTAACCGGCTGGCCTGGCGAACGATTCGCTGAATGGTCGCTTCACCTTGCTGCCGTTGCGTCTCTCCTTCCATCGCAAACGTCATGGACGTTTGTCCGCCCGTCATCGCCAGATACACTTCAGCAAGGATCTGGGCATCGAGCAATGCGCCGTGCAAAGTACGTTTGCTATTATCTATCTCATAACGCGAACACAGCGCATCAAGGCTGTTACGCTTACCGGGGAACATTTTCCGCGCCAACGCCAGGCTATCGGTAACTTTGCAGAAAGTATTGGTTTTAGGAATATCGCGTTTAAGCAGACCAAACTCATAATCCATAAAGCCGATATCGAACGATGCGTTATGGATGACCAGCTCCGCGCCGCGGATATAATCGAGAAACTCATCGACCACATCAGCAAAAACCGGCTTATCCAGCAGAAACTCATCGGCAATACCGTGTACGCCAAACGCTTCCGGATCCACCAGCCGATCCGGCTTCAGGTAAACATGAAAATTGTTGCCGGTCAGACGACGGTTTATCACCTCAACCGCACCGATCTCAATAATCTTGTGACCTTCATAGTGCGCGCCTATCTGGTTCATACCGGTGGTTTCGGTATCGAGGACAATCTGTCGTGTAATTGCAGTGCTCATATCGGTCATTTATGTCAGACTTGCGTTTTGTTATCGATTTCAACTACAGGAAGTCTACCAGAGATGCTTAAACAGGTAGAAATTTTCACCGATGGCTCTTGCCTGGGGAATCCAGGGCCCGGTGGTTATGGCGCTATCTTACGCTATCGCGGTCATGAAAAAACGTTTAGTGAAGGTTACACGCTGACCACCAATAACCGTATGGAACTGATGGCGGCGATCGTCGCGCTTGAAGCGTTAAAAGAACATTGCGAAGTGACATTGAGCACCGACAGCCAATATGTGCGGCAAGGAATTACCCAATGGATTCATAACTGGAAGAAACGCGGCTGGAAAACAGCGGAAAAGAAACCCGTAAAAAATGTCGATCTCTGGAAACGTCTCGATGCAGCGTTAGGCCAGCATCAGATCAAATGGGTATGGGTCAAAGGCCATGCAGGCCACCCCGAAAACGAGCGTTGTGATGAACTGGCGCGCGCCGCGGCAATGAATCCCACGCAGGAAGATAGTGGCTACCAGGCAGAAGCTTAGCCATCCGGTTTGCGATATTGCCGGGTGGCGCCAACGGTCTGGCGGATAGGGGTTTTACTTTTATTATGTCGCAGCGGATTAAGCGTAAGCGGGATGGTCCGCTTACGGGCCACAATAAGCTGTAAACAGCCCAGCGCCGGGATATGCGTATTTAAAAGCCGCCCTCCCTGCTTTTTCCAGGGTAAGACATGAAAACGGCTATAATGTAGCACTTCGAAATTGAGTAAAGACAGCCAGTCCAGTTGCCGCATAAGGGTAAACATTCGACTATTATAGGGCGGTGTTTTACGTAAAACGGGTACCAGTTTACGTAACCCCATCAAACTCAGCGGATTAAATCCACTGATGACCAGCCAACCGTCATCAATCAATACGCGGTCGGCTTCCCGTAATAAACGGTGCGGGTCGGTACACCACGGCAAAGTATGCGCCAGCAGACAAACATCGACGGATTTATCCGCAAAAGGAAGATGTAGCGGATCGGCCAGAACCTGCATCGGCGACCCCTGCGATGAAACATTCACCTGATGGGAGACCGCGCACGCTTCGGAATTGATTTCTGCGCTTAAATTACCGATTTTAAGCAAATGGAAACCATACATTTTTGCAAACCACGGATTTAGCTGCTGTTCCAGCGCCTCACGGTAGTAATTGCCCCAGGGCAACTCACCCCAACATCCGGGCGCAACGACAGTTTGAGAGAGCCTTGCCGGTTTCATCGCAACCTTCCGCTAATTATTTGAGAGGTAATATATGAATCTTAACAGTATTCCCGCGTTTCAGGACAATTACATCTGGGTGCTGACCAATGATGAAGGCCGCTGTGTGATTGTTGATCCCGGCGAAGCGGCACCCGTCTTAAAGGCCATTGCTGAACATAAGTGGATGCCGGAGGCGATTTTTCTGACGCATCACCATCACGACCATGTTGGCGGAGTCAAAGAGCTGTTGCAACACTTCCCGCAAATGACGGTTTATGGACCGGCGGAAACGCAAGACAAGGGAGCAACCCATCTTGTTGGCGATGGCGATACTATTCGCGTTTTAGGCGAGAAATTTACGCTTTTTGCCACGCCGGGTCACACGTTAGGACACGTCTGTTACTTTAGCCATCCTTACTTATTCTGCGGCGACACGCTGTTTTCCGGCGGCTGTGGCCGACTGTTTGAAGGCACACCATCACAGATGTATCAGTCATTTATGAAAATTAATTCTCTGCCTGACGACACACTCATTTGCAGCGCTCACGAATACACTTTAGCTAACATTAAGTTCGCATTGAGCATACTTCCGCACGATTCGTTCATAAATGAATATTATCGTAAAGTTAAAGAGTTACGTGTAAAAAAACAAATGACATTACCCGTTATTCTTAAAAATGAGCGTAAGATTAATCTTTTTTTAAGAACTGAAGATATTGATTTAATTAATGAAATAAACAAAGAAACAATATTGCAACAACCAGAAGCGCGTTTTGCATGGTTAAGGTCAAAGAAAGACACGTTCTGATAATTCTTACTTGTCATTCGCTAACTTCGCCGTTATGATCGGTCGTCTTTTAAGCAACTATTGACACACACATGAAGGCAAAAGCGATATTACTCGCCTCTGTCCTGCTTGTGGGGTGCCAGACGTCTCAGAACACTGGCAACGTCCAACAGCACGCACAGAGCCTTTCTGCAGCTGGTCAAGGGGAAGCAGGAAAGTTTACGAGTCAGGCACGATGGATGGACGACGGAACGTCTATCGCGCCAGATCAGGACTTGTGGGCTTTCATTGGCGACGAGCTAAAGATGGGAATTCCGGAAAACAGCCGGATTCGCGAACAGAAACAGAAGTATTTACGCAATAAGAGCTATCTCCACGATGTAACTTTACGGGCAGAGCCGTATATGTACTGGATAGCGGGGCAGGTTAAGAAACGTAACATGCCTATGGAGCTGGTACTACTACCCATAGTGGAGAGCGCTTTTGATCCTCACGCAACGTCTGGCGCCAATGCCGCAGGCATCTGGCAGATCATACCGAGCACAGGGCGCAATTATGGTTTAAAGCAGACCCGTAATTATGACGCGCGTCGCGATGTTGTAGCCTCTACGACCGCCGCGTTAGACATGATGCAGCGTCTGAACAAAATGTTTGACGGCGACTGGCTGTTAACCGTTGCAGCGTATAACAGCGGCGAAGGCCGTGTTATGCGGGCAATTAAAGCAAACAAAGCGCGTGGAAAACCAACGGATTTCTGGTCGCTTTCTTTGCCCAGAGAAACAAAACTCTACGTACCTAAGATGCTGGCATTGAGTGAAATTCTCAAAAACAGCAAACGCTACGGTGTACGTCTGCCAACAACAGATGAAAGCCGAGCGCTGGCACGAGTTCGTTTAAACAGTCCAGTTGAAATGGCCCAGGTTGCGGATATGGCGGGCATGTCTATCAGCAAGCTGAAGACGTTTAATGCCGGTGTAAAAGGGTCTACCTTAGGCGTAAGCGGTCCGCAATATGTTATGGTGCCCAAAAAGCATGCCGAGCAGTTGCGTGAGTCGCTGGCTTCCGGTGAGATTGACGCCGTTCAGTCCCAACTGATCGCCGACAATACGCCGCTGAATAGCCGTAGCTATAAGGTGCGATCTGGCGATACGCTTTCCGGTATTGCTTCGCGGCTTGGCGTAAGCACGAAGGACTTGCAGCAGTGGAACAACCTGCGTGGTTCGCGCCTGAAAATCGGGCAAAGCCTGACCGTGGGAGCTGGCAGTAGCGCGCAACGACTGGCAAACAATAGCGATAGCATTACCTATCGTGTCCGTAAAGGCGATTCGCTTTCCAGTATCGCCAGACGTCACGGGGTGAATATCAAAGATGTGATGCGCTGGAACCATGATACGGATAATCTACAACCGGGCGATCAGCTTACGTTGTTTGTGAAGGACAATAGCACGCCAGACTCCTGATATTGTCCGACGAAAAAGCCAAAAGGCGCCGCTTCCCCCGGCGCCTTTTAAATTGCTATACCGCTTTATGCGCTTCCAGCATGATAATATCGCTGCTAAACGAGCCGTTATCCTGCAACTCAAAATAGCGCTTCACCTCTACCGGGGCACTCGCCTGATATAATCGAATCGCCTCAACCAACGGCGCTGGCGTACGCATCCGCGTTACCCATGAGCGAAACTCCAGCGATAAACGATCGGTTATCACGGTATTCGTTACCAGCATCGCGTTATTGACCATCGCCAGCCATTCACCACTGGAATAGTTACGGACATGCGACGTGTCGCGTAACGCCTCCACCGTTTGCAGCCAGATATCGCGTACAGGATGTCCTGGCGACATGACATCCATGATAATCAGCACGCCGCCGGGTTTTAATACACGATTAACCTCACGCAATGCCTGACCAACGTCGTGCCAGTGATGCGCGGAATAGCGGCTAATCACCACCTCAAACGATGCGTCTTCAAAGGGCAGCTTTTCTGCATAGCCTTGCCGGAGGGTAATATTACTTAAATGTCTTTCTTCCGCCGCTCCAGCGACAACCTCAAGCATGCTGGCGGATAAATCGTATGCCACGACCGAGTTGACATGTTGCGCAGCGACAAAACTCGCGTGTCCAGCTCCACATCCCATATCCAGTACGTTCGCGTGGGAAAAATCAGACAACCTTTGCGCCAGCCACGCTAAGTCACGACCTGCTGCGTGAACGGCGCTATGTAAATAGGCGTTCGCCTGTGAACCAAACTGCTTTTCAACATTGTCATGGTGGGAATGCGTTGTCATGGTAGTGCCCTTCTGTTATGAGAAAAATAGAGGGCAGCACCCGCAGAGGCCTGCCCCACGGCAGACCTGACGCACCTTTATTGCTCAGGTTTGCCGGGACTGAATTCAACGAGTAGCGGATTGTGATCGGAAGCGCGCGTCACCAGTACGGAGGCTTCATTCACGTTTAACCCACGATAAAAAACAAAATCCAGCGGTCGTCCAAACGCACGACGGCGCTGATCGTCAGTGAAACGAACCTGGCGCAGCGACATCTCACGTGCAAAGCGGTACAACGCATTCATACGTGGACGGCTCCAGGCATTAAAATCACCCGCCATAATGACAGGGCCGCTATGGTGCGCAATCTGGTCGCCGATCGGAAGTAACTGCTTACTGTATACGTCCACACCCAGACTAAAATTTACCGCATGAACATTTACTACCATTAATAAACGGGTATCCGGCAAGGGATATACCGTCACCAGGGCTGATTTCGCCAAACGTAAAATCGGTTCTCTTTCCCGTAAAGGGCAGCAGTAAACAGGATGGGCGGCAGAAAGCGTCATGACGCCAGACGGATGCTGAGGTAATACAAAAGCGGGAACCTGATCGGCAGCAAGATAGTTAGCGGTGGCAAACTGTACCAGTTCAGGCGTCGTCTGTGCCTCCTGCAACAGGACCAGATGCGCATCTTTGCCGTAGTTCTTCAGCACCGATAACCATTCGGCTCGCTGCTGCTTGAATATATTCCACACGAGGATACGGATCCGCTCTTCACTGCTTAGCGGTTCCCCGGCGGGCAATGCCTGGCCAATGCTCGCAAACGACCCTGGCGGCAAAATCCGTTCGGCGGGCTGTCCGGCAACATAGCGCATCGCATAGGTGTTTTTTCGCACTTTAGACTTTCAAACCTCTGTAACGTCAACCAGTCCGCAACCGGACTGGTTCTTCTGTTATAGGGATTTTAGCACTCACTTTCAACGAACAATTGCAGTTTGTTTTGTAAGTAGGCGCTTACATCAATAATTTACTCCAGAGCAATGCGTACAGGTTTATCAAGACGTCCGCTGACGCCCATTAGTAAGAAAGCCACCAGAACAATGAGGGCGCCAATCCACGGCGTCCGCGCCAAACCGTAATGCTCCACCGTTTGCCCGCCAATCACGGAGCCCAGCGCAATACCAATGTTAAACGCCGCAATGTTCAGACCTGACGCCACATCTACCGCATTAGGCGTGAATTGTTCCGCTTTCTGTACCACGTAGACCTGCAACCCCGGTACGTTACCGAAGGCAAAGATCCCCATCACCAGAATGGTAGCCAGCGCGGCATACTGCGTGGAGGCCGTCACCTGGAAGACCATCAGCAGTACAAACAGCGCGGCGAAAATAAATTTCAACGCCGGCACGGCACCATGCTTATCTGCCAGTTTACCGCCCCAGATATTGCCGATAGCCACTGATACGCCATACCCCAGTAAGATCCAGCTTACCGCTGCCGGGGAGAATCCCGCCAGATCCTGCATCATTGGTGCCAGAAAGGTGAATGCCGTGAATACACCGCCATAGCCCAGCGCCGTAACGGCGTAAATCAGCAACAGACGAGGATGAGCCAGTACTTTCACCTGGTCACGAATGCTGGCGGCCGCCCGACCGGGAATATTGGCAGGAATCAGCAATTGACTACTCACCAGCGCAATCACGCCTAACAGTGATACCGCAAGGAAGGTCTCACGCCAGCCAAAATGCTGACCGATGAATGTCCCCAGCGGCACGCCCGTGACCAGCGCTACCGTTAAACCACCAAACATAATAGCGATAGCAGAAGCCGCTTTCTCTTTTGGCACCAGACTTGTCGCGATGGTAGATCCAATCGAGAAGAACACGCCGTGCGCCAGGCCCGTCAGCAGACGGGCGACGATTAATGTCATATAGCCCGGTGCCTGCCATGCCAGCAAATTCCCCGCCGTAAACAAGACCATCAGCGCGACCAGTAACTGTTTACGCGGCAGGCGTCCGGTCAGTGCGGTCAGCACCGGCGCGCCAATAGCCACACCCAGCGCATAGATTGAAACCAGCATTCCGGCGGAGGGTAACGAGACAGCCAGTTGTTGAGCAATGGTCGGCACCAGGCCGACAATCACAAACTCAGTCGTACCGATAGCGAAGGCACTTATTGTCAGTGCAAATAAAGCGAGAGGCATACATAACTCCATAACAACAGTAATCAGATGACACGCAGTATGCCTGGATGTTTTAATGACAAAAATAGCCAAAATATCAATTTAATTTTGCTTCAGGAGCAAAAATGAAAGCCACCTCCGAAGAACTTGCAATTTTTGTCGCTGTCGTGGAAAGCGGCAGCTTCAGCCGGGCGGCAGAGCAGCTTGGACAGGCCAATTCCGCTGTCAGCCGGGCAGTTAAAAAGCTGGAGATGAAGCTCGGCGTCAGTCTGCTTAATCGTACGACCCGGCAACTGAGCCTGACTGAAGAAGGAGAGCGATACTTCAGGCGCGTGCAGCAGATACTGCAAGAAATGGCCGCCGCAGAAACGGAAATCATGGAGTCGCGTAATACCCCGCGCGGCTTACTGCGTATCGATGCGGCCACGCCGGTAATGCTGCATTTCCTGATGCCGCTGATTAAACCTTTTCGTGAACGGTATCCGGAAATAACGTTGTCTCTTGTCTCCTCAGAAACGTTCATCAATCTTATTGAACGAAAAGTGGATGTTGCGATACGCGCAGGCACGTTGACAGATTCAAGTCTGCGCGCGCGTCCGTTATTTACCAGTTATCGTAAGATTATCGCCTCACCGGATTATATTGCCCGTTTTGGCAAGCCAGAGACCGTTGAAGAGTTAAAACGGCATCTGTGCCTGGGGTTCTCAGAACCTGTTTCGCTCAATACCTGGCCGATTGCCTGTAGCGACGGGCAGCTCCATGAGATCAAATGTGGGATTTCTTCCAACAGCGGGGAAACGTTAAAACAACTTTGCCTGAGCGGTAACGGCATTGCATGTCTTTCAGATTATATGATTGATAAAGAGATCGCGCGGGGAGAACTGGTGGAACTGCTGGCCGATAAACGTCTGCCGGTAGAAATGCCTTTCAGCGCCGTTTACTACAGCGATCGCGCCGTCAGCACACGCATTCGGGCATTTATCGACTTTTTGAGCGAATATATAAGAACAGCCCCCGCAGGAGCTGTGAAAGAGGGTTAAAGGTACAAAGGATCGGGTAATTAATCCCAGGCAGGGGCCAGACCTTCCGGGCTAACCAGACGATCGTTGCAGTCCAGTGCCGCGATCGCATTTTTATCTTCGGCATCCAGATGCAGGTCCAGTGCCAGCAGGTTGCTTGCCAGGTTTTCACGCCTGGTGGATGAAGGGATCACGGAGTAACCTTCACCCATTGCCCATGCCAGAATAACCTGCGCCGGGGTCGCATTATGTTTAGCCGCAATGCGCGCAATCACTTCATCTTTCAGCGCTTTACCGTATGCCAGCGTCATATAAGAGGTGATGTGGATACCGTGCGCTTTCGCCCAGTCAACCACCTTACGATTCTGCAGATACGGAGATAGCTCAATCTGGTTGGTGGCGATATGGCCTGCGCCCACCGCGGCAATAGCCTTTTCCATCAACGGAATGGTGAAGTTTGAAACGCCAATTTCGCGAGTCAGCCCTTGTTTTTTAGCTTCCAGCAATGCCTGCATAAATTCTTCGACAGACACGGCATCACCCGGAGATGGCCAGTGGATCAGCGTCAGATCGACATAATAGGTACGCAGTTTTTTCAGGCTCTCTTTCAGGCTTGGGATTAGCTTGTCTTTGCTAAGGTTTTCAATCCAGATCTTGGTGGTGATGTACAGCTCATTACGCGGTACGCCGCTCTCAGCAATCGCCTGTCCAACAGCCGCTTCATTATCATAGATTTGCGCAGTGTCGACAGCACGGTAGCCCAGTTCAAGCGCCGTTTTAACAGAAGCGATAACCACGTCGTCTTTCAGGCGAAAAGTACCTAAACCGAATGCAGGGATAGTCATAGAATTCCTCTTTTTAATCACTATGTTCGTTAACTGAGGGGATTATGACCTTCAGCGCTTTGTAGAAAAAGAGCGAGAAATGCAGAGGATTTTTGCGAATTGAGCAATAATTAAATGACAGGCAAAGAAAAAGCCCTGAGCTAATGCTCAGGGCTTTTAATAAGTGGCGGAACGGACGGGACTCGAACCCGCGACCCCCTGCGTGACAGGCAGGTATTCTAACCAACTGAACTACCGCTCCACCGAATTCTTTTACAACCACTGATTTTTACATCAGTTTACTGCTTAAATTGATGCCTGGCAGTTCCCTACTCTCGCATGGGGAGACCCCACACTACCATCGGCGCTACGGCGTTTCACTTCTGAGTTCGGCATGGGGTCAGGTGGGACCACCGCGCTAGTGCCGCCAGGCAAATTCTTTTATGCTCAGTACGCAATTCTTTATCGCATCAGCGGCGTTGCCTGCGCTCGTAAAGTCAGTCACATACTTCTGTATGCTCCTTCCTTTCCTTCGCTTGCCGCCTTGCTGCTGCGCAAATTATTGCGTACTCAACTCTGAATCACTGCTGAAAATCATCTCTCAACCGCCAAAACATCTTCGGCGTTGTAAGGTTAAGCCTCACGGTTCATTAGTACCGGTTAGCTCAACGCATCGCTGCGCTTACACACCCGGCCTATCAACGTCGTCGTCTTCAACGTTCCTTCAGGAGACTCTAAGTCTCAGGGAGAACTCATCTCGGGGCAAGTTTCGTGCTTAGATGCTTTCAGCACTTATCTCTTCCGCATTTAGCTACCGGGCAGTGCCATTGGCATGACAACCCGAACACCAGTGATGCGTCCACTCCGGTCCTCTCGTACTAGGAGCAGCCCCCCTCAGTTCTCCAGCGCCCACGGCAGATAGGGACCGAACTGTCTCACGACGTTCTAAACCCAGCTCGCGTACCACTTTAAATGGCGAACAGCCATACCCTTGGGACCTACTTCAGCCCCAGGATGTGATGAGCCGACATCGAGGTGCCAAACACCGCCGTCGATATGAACTCTTGGGCGGTATCAGCCTGTTATCCCCGGAGTACCTTTTATCCGTTGAGCGATGGCCCTTCCATTCAGAACCACCGGATCACTATGACCTGCTTTCGCACCTGCTCGCGCCGTCACGCTCGCAGTCAAGCTGGCTTATGCCATTGCACTAACCTCCTGATGTCCGACCAGGATTAGCCAACCTTCGTGCTCCTCCGTTACTCTTTAGGAGGAGACCGCCCCAGTCAAACTACCCACCAGACACTGTCCGCAACCCGGATTACGGGTCCACGTTAGAACATCAAACATTAAAGGGTGGTATTTCAAGGTCGGCTCCATGCAGACTGGCGTCCACACTTCAAAGCCTCCCACCTATCCTACACATCAAGGCTCAATGTTCAGTGTCAAGCTATAGTAAAGGTTCACGGGGTCTTTCCGTCTTGCCGCGGGTACACTGCATCTTCACAGCGAGTTCAATTTCACTGAGTCTCGGGTGGAGCCAGCCTGGCCATCATGACGCCATTCGTGCAGGTCGGAACTTACCCGACAAGGAATTTCGCTACCTTAGGACCGTTATAGTTACGGCCGCCGTTTACCGGGGCTTCGATCAGGAGCTTCGCTTGCGCTGACCCCATCAATTAACCTTCCGGCACCGGGCAGGCGTCACACCGTATACGTCCACTTTCGTGTTTGCACAGTGCTGTGTTTTTAATAAACAGTTGCAGCCAGCTGGTATCTTCGACTGACTTCAGCTCCATGAGTAAATCACTTCACCTACGTGTCAGCGTGCCTTCTCCCGAAGTTACGGCACCATTTTGCCTAGTTCCTTCACCCGAGTTCTCTCAAGCGCCTTGGTATTCTCTACCTGACCACCTGTGTCGGTTTGGGGTACGATTTGATGTTACCTGATGCTTAGAGGCTTTTCCTGGAAGCAGGGCATTTGTTGCTTCAGCACCGTAGTGCCTCGTCATCACGCCTCAGTGTTAAAGTGAACCGGATTTACCTGGAACACACACCTACACGCTTAAACCGGGACAACCGTCGCCCGGCCAACATAGCCTTCTCCGTCCCCCCTTCGCAGTAACACCAAGTACGGGAATATTAACCCGTTTCCCATCGACTACGCCTTTCGGCCTCGCCTTAGGGGTCGACTCACCCTGCCCCGATTAACGTTGGACAGGAACCCTTGGTCTTCCGGCGAGCGGGCTTTTCACCCGCTTTATCGTTACTTATGTCAGCATTCGCACTTCTGATACCTCCAGCAACCCTCACAGGCCACCTTCACAGGCTTACAGAACGCTCCCCTACCCAACGAACGTATCCTTAAACCGACTCGACTTTGTATACGCTTTGACGTCGCTTCGCTCCGTCAATCGTCATCCGCTGAATCGCTTTAAGTGATACGTTCGCTGCCGCAGCTTCGGTGCATGGTTTAGCCCCGTTACATCTTCCGCGCAGGCCGACTCGACCAGTGAGCTATTACGCTTTCTTTAAATGATGGCTGC